>DVEE01000291.1 GCA_015295885.1 Leptolyngbyaceae cyanobacterium M65_K2018_010 | reverse complement strand
TTCCTTCCTTGAGCAGGGCTTCACTCTCATCGCTCAGCTTTTTCTCACCGCGCACCAACTCGGCGAACTTGGGCAGGTTATTGCGGATGTAGTCCCGCATTTCCTTGGCAAAGCTGACCACCTGATCGGCGGGAATATCATCCATGTAACCGTTAATGCCGGCATAGATGATGGCCACCTGCTCTTCAACGGGCAGGGGAGAGTATTGGGGTTGTTTCAACAGCTCCCGCAACCGCTGTCCCCGGGCCAGTTGCTTTTGGGTAGAGGCATCCAGGTCAGAGGCAAATTGGGAGAAAGCTTGTAGTTCATCGAACTGGGCCAGTTCCAGTTTCACTTTCCCCGCCACCTGCTTCATGGCCTTAATTTGGGCCGCCGATCCGACCCGCGAGACGGAAATACCGGCGTTAATGGCCGGGCGTAGACCGGAGTTGAATAGGTCAGAGGAGAGGAAGATTTGACCATCGGTAATCGAAATCACGTTGGTGGGGATGTAGGCCGATACGTCCCCAGCTTGGGTTTCGATAATGGGCAGGGCGGTCATGCTGCCTTCGCCGAGTTCGGGACTGAGCTTAGCAGCTCGCTCTAACAGCCGGGAGTGGAGGTAAAACACATCACCGGGGTAGGCTTCCCGACCAGGGGGGCGCCGTAGCAACAGCGACATTTGGCGGTAGGCCTGGGCTTGCTTGGTGAGGTCATCGTAGACCACCAGGGTGGCCTTGCCCTGGTACATAAAGTACTCCGCCAGGGCGGCACCGGTGTAGGGCGCCAGGTACTGTAGCGGGGCGGGGTCATTGGCATTGGCGGCCACCACAATGGTGTAGTCCAGGGCTCCGCGCTCCCTTAACACATCGATCACCTGGGCTACGGAAGCCGCCTTTTGACCAATGGCCACGTACACGCAGACCACATCCTCGGATTTCTGGTTCAGGATGGTGTCAATGGCGATCGCGGTTTTGCCGGTTTGCCGGTCCCCAATAATCAGTTCCCGCTGCCCCCGCCCAATGGGAATCATGGCATCAATGGCGGTGATCCCAGTTTGCAGGGGTTCATAGACCGATTTGCGGGCAATGATCCCCGGTGCCGGCGATTCAATCAAACGAGTTTCCGCGGTTTCGATATCCCCACGACCGTCAATCGGCCGAGCCAGGGCATCTACGACCCGCCCCAGCATGGCCTGGCCCACCGGCACCGAGGCAATCTTGCCGGTGGCCGATACGGGGCTACCCTCGCGGATGTTAATACCATCCCCCATCAGCACGGCACCGACATTATCTTCTTCCAGATTTAGGGCAATCCCTACGGTGCCGTCTTCAAACTCCAGCAGTTCGCTGGCCATGACATTTTCCAAGCCATAAATGCGCGCAATACCATCTCCCACCTGGAGTACCGTACCCACGTTGGATACCTTGACCTCCTGGTTGTATTGCTCGATCTGCTGCTTGATAATGCTGCTAATTTCGTCAGGTCTGATGCTAACCATAGGATCTGCTCTGTTAAACCTACACAAATTACAAAACTACAAACCATGGCCGTGATTAGGCCGTGGCGGCCAACTGCATGCCAATCCGCCGAAGCTGTCCGCGCAAGCTAGCATCAATCACTTGAGACCCTACCTTGACGATCAGCCCACCCAGAAGAGACGGATCTACCTCTACCGATAGATCCACATTGCGCGCTCCAGTCAAACGGGCCACCCGCTGCTTGATCAACGCCGCCTGGTCCTCCGAGAGCTCGACGGCGGTGGTAACGTTGGCGAGAACCGTTTGGTTGAGCTCCCTCAATAAGTCCTGATACTGCTCGAGAACCCCATCCAGAAACATGATCCGGTTGCGATCCACCAATAGAAGCAGAATGTTCAGCAGATAGGGATTCACTCGTCCCTCCGCAATCTGCCGCAGCACCCCCTGCTTAGCTTCTGGGGCGATCAGGGGATTGGCCAAGAACTGGGTCAGTTCCTCCGAGCCATTCAAGGTATCCAGCAGTTCTCCCACCTCGATCCCAATTTGTTCGGCCAGACCATGCTCCTGGGCGATATCCATCAGGGCCCGGGCGTAGGGCAGGGTGATTTCTGAGGAAACGGTGCCATCTTTCATCGCTATTCTCCTCCCAACAGGGCAATGCTGGCATCCACTAGGCGGCGTTGCACATCCTCGGTCAGGCGACTGGGCAGGGCCGCGGTGGTACGCTCTAGGGCTAGGTTAGCAATCCGCTGCTGGAGTTCTCGCATGGCCCTGGCTTCCTGGGCGCTGAGGTCCTGGGCTGAGCTGGCGCGCATACGTTCTACATCCGCTTCGGCCTGGGCCAAAATAGCCTCCCGAGCTCGGTTGGCAGCTTGCTCGGCCTCGGTCAAAATTCGCTGGGCTTCTTCCTTAGCCTGGGCTAGCTTTTGCTGCTGCTCGGCCAGGGCAGTGGCGGCTTCCTGCTTGCGCTGTTCAGCTTCCTGGATGGCGGCCGCGATCGCGGTTTGCCGGGTGGCCAGGGTTTTGCCTAAAAACTTACTGCCAAAGTAAACGAGTACACCAATGATGATGGCCAGATTGATCAGGTTGGTCTCTAGGATGTCGAAATTGAGACCAAAACCCCCTCCCTCTGCCGCTAGAAACCAACCCATAGTTATATCTCTCATTTTTCAACGATGCTGGACAATCCTTAGGGCGCTGCCGAGCTGAGCAATTTATCTAAAATCTGACGACTTAACCCATCCACCTGCTGCTCTAAGGAAGCCATCGCCAACCGCTTCTGTTCATCCAGATCGCGCTGGGCCTGCTCCCGCAGGGCCTGGGCTTCCTGCTGAGCGGTCGCCAAGCTTTGGGCTGCCAGCTTTTGGGCCGCTTCCTGGGCTTCGGCAATTACCGCTTGGGCCTGGCGACGAGCTTCGGCTAATTCCTGTTGATAGGTCTTAGCCATTTGCTCAGCTTTGGCCAATCGCTCCGCCGCATCAACCTTATTGGTACGAATGTAGCCATCCCGCTCATCAAGGGCCTGGCCCAGCGGCTTATAGAACAAAGTATTGAGAACCACCGCCAAGACCACAAACTGAATGGCCATTAAGGGCAGGGTGGCATCTAGGTCAAACAAACCACCACTAGCCTCTTCGGCGGCTTCCACGGCTAACAACCAAACTGAATCAACCATTCCTACCTGTCTCCCGCACAATGTCGGGCCTTAAGCCCCAATTGGTTCCGATTCCTGGCACCTAGCTGAACCAAGATCGGGGAAAGGGTGTTCACCCTTTCCCCAATCAAGTGCCTTAGCTAAAGGGGTTGGCAAACAGCAAGACCAGCGCAACCACCAGACCATAAATGGTGAGCGCTTCCATGAAAGCCAAGCTGAGCAGTAGGGTACCGCGAATCTTACCTTCAGCTTCAGGCTGGCGAGCGATACCTTCCACCGCTTGACCGGCAGCATTTCCTTGGCCAATACCGGGGCCAATGGCGGCCAAACCAACGGCCAGGGCGGCAGCTATGACGGAAGCGCCTGCAATAATAGGATCCATTTCGTTACCTCGATTTAGACAATCAACAACAAACGCA
>DVEE01000185.1 GCA_015295885.1 Leptolyngbyaceae cyanobacterium M65_K2018_010 | reverse complement strand
TATTCCCGGGGGCAAACGCCCTCCATGCACGACGTCTCAGCCGAAGGGTCAACGGTTTGGCCCCGCGAGCTAGGGTGATCAGGGAATAGGCACTGACATCGAGGGCCAGTTGAAAACCAGCCCGGGAGGTGTTGCTAAACTCGCCCGTGAGGTCTTCTCGGTTAGCAAAGGCCAGACAGTGAATCAGGATATCGAGCTTACCCCAGGCCTGCTGGATAGTCTTAAATACCTCCTCAACCTGAGCCTCATCCTGCACATTGCAGGGTAGAAACAGGCTGGGATGCAGGGGGTCAACCAGTTCCTTAACCTTGCCTTCCAGCTTGCCTTTTTCGTCGGGCAGGTAGGTAATGCCGAGGTTGGCTCCCGCTTGATACAACTGCTGGGCAATCCCCCAGGCAATGGATCGATTATTGGCAATGCCCGTTACCAGGGCATTTTTCCCAGTCAGGTCTAGCATGGCTCTCAGTTATGATGGGCACCTTGGAGTCTACGGGAATTTGGTGCCAGTGGGTAGGGGATCGCCCGATAGAATAGGAACACGGAACTGGAACTTTGGATATGGAAGTCATCCCGGCCATTGATTTACTTGAGGGTCGCTGCGTGCGCCTGTATCAGGGCGACTACAACCAGTCCGAGGTGTTTGATCAGAACCCGGTGGCGGTAGCCCGGCAGTGGCAGGATCAGGGGGCTACCCGCCTGCACCTGGTGGATCTGGACGGGGCCAAATCCGGCCAACCGGAAAATTGGCGCGCCATTGAGGCTATCGTCCGGGCGGTGGATATCCCCGTAGAAGTGGGGGGGGGCCTGCGCGATCGCGCCCGAGTTAGGGATTTATTCAGTCTCGGAGTGCGCTACGCGATTTTGGGCACCGCCGCGATCGAGGATCCCGATCTGGTAGGCGAGCTGAGTCGGGACTTTCCTGGCCAGATCATAGTGGGCATTGATGCCCGCAACGGCCAAGTGGCCACCCGCGGCTGGCTAGAAACCTCGACCGTAGACGCCATCGACCTGGCCCAGCAAATGGAGCGTCAGGGGGCCGCAGCGGTCATCTACACCGACATCCAGCGCGACGGCACTCTTAAAGGTCCCAATGTTGAGGCCCTAAGAACCCTGGCCGAGGCAGTATCCATGCCAGTGATCGCCTCCGGCGGGGTAGGGTCGCTGCGCGACCTCCTAAAGCTGTTGCCCCTAGAAGCCCAGGGGGTAACAGCCGTGATTGTAGGGCGAGCCCTCTACACGGGGGATGTCAGCCTGAAGGAGGCGGTGCGGGCCATTGGCAACGGCCGCTGGCAGGATGTGCCTCCCTCCCTGGGCGAATCAGCCTTTGGCTAAGAGCGGCCCTTGGGTGCTGAGTTCGCCCTTCCCCCCCAAGCCCTTCAACCCTTGGCTTGACCCCAGTCCTCCAGCCTGAAGCCGACACTCTCAAAAATTGCCAGCCCTAGCGGAGATAGAGGCGACGCCTATTTTCATGGGTCAATTTTCCAGGGGTCAATTTTCCAGGGGTCAATTTTCCAGGGGTCAATTTCTGTCGTCCATGGCCATCCCTTGGGGAGGATCAGGCTACCCTGCGGGGCCGCCATCCCTCCGCCAGGTCAACCTAGGCCGCGTCTTCTCGCTCAATGTAGAGAAACAAAAATGCCATGGCGGCGGCAGGAAAGACAATCCCCACTAGGGGCACCAGGATGGAAGGTAAAAAAGCAGCAGCCATAGATGTTTTTTTCCTTTCAGAGTTAAAACACAGCACGAATCTCAGATTACTCCGATCCGGAGGTTAATATGTCAAATTTGTTACAAACTGTCTCAACCCAATCCAGGCCTACCCCCTAAGCCTGCATCTGAGCCAGGGTGTGGCCCAGGGTCTCGACCAGCTGATCCACCTCGGCTTCTAGGGTGAGATAGTGGACGCAGGCGCGCACACAGTGGGGCATCAGCAGGGTGCGCAGGAAGGTGCCCTCTGCTTCCAACCGCTCCACCAGTTGATGGTGCAAGGGCGGACTGGGTTCACCCTTCTGCAAAACCCAAAAGGAAACTAACCCGGAATCAGGCCGGGTTTGCCGGACTCGGCGAATTTGGGGGACTTGCGCTAACCCATGCCAAAGCCGCTGACCGAGCTGACACAGGCGCTGATAGCGCTGCCCTGGGGTGCCCCAGGCCGACTGCAGGGCGATGGCGGTTCGTAACCCTGCCAACAGAGCATAGTCCGAGGTGGCAACCTCAAACCTCTGACCGTCAGGCTTCCAGCCGGTGGGGTTACCACTGGCATCGGTGGTAATGCTGCGCCAACCAATAAAGGTTGGCTGAATGGCCTCTAAGGCCCTGGGGCTGACATAGAGCCCAGCCAAACCAGCCGGACCACACCACCACTTATGGCCCGTAAAGGCGTAGAAATCGACCTCTAAATCGGTCAGATCCAAGGGCAAGCAGCCCACCGATTGGGCAGCATCCGCCAAAACCCACACCGGCGAAGGTTGGCTATGGCACAGCTGGGTAATCGCCTTTAGGGGCAAGACCTGGCCAGTATTCCAAAAAATATGACTGATAATCAGCAGACGAGTAGAGGGACGCAGATGATCGGCAATCACCGCCACTGGATCGCCGCCATTCACCGTCTGCATCAACGGGCAAACCGTGTAGGTAACCCCATAGCGACGGCAAATTTCCTGCACCGCCGCCACTACCCCAGGATGCTCGCAATCGGATAGCAAAATATGATCGCCCCGCTGCCAGGGCAACCCCCACAGGGGAATATTGCAGCCTAGGGTCACATCCTCGGTCAGGCTAATGGTAGAGGTGGGCACATTCAGTTCGGCAGCTATGGTCTGGCGGGTTTGCATGGCCTCGGTCACAACCCACTGATTGACCTTTTGGGAGAAGGGCCCTAGGGTTTGAATCTGCTGGTGAGCCTGGAAAATGGCCTCTAGGGTGGCCTGGGCCATCGGTCCCTGACCACCGTAGTTAAAGTATTGGCTCCGCTCCAAGGCCGGGAATTGTTGACGATGGCGGGTTAGACGGTCCAGATCGGTGAGGGTCAGCGAATCATGCACAGGGTTAATCGGAACTGAAGGTCTGTCTCAACCCTATACCAATGGGGGATAGTTGGCTGCAAGGAAGATGGGCCGATCGCCTCGTTTGCTAGAAAAAGGTATACCATCGTATTGCAGGGTCTCTCTAAGAACCTGCGATGGGCCGACGGGCTCGGCGGCGGTGCAGGCTCGGTAGCTCTGAAACCCTGCCTGCCAAACTTTAGCCTACAGCTTTACGTTGTTGTTTCGGTTCTATGGTGTGTGGTAGCAATCAACGGAGTATTTTTTCGGCCCCGCGGTTGGCTGATGGATCTCTGGTGCTGGCTACGGCCCCTTGGGAGCTAGTTCGACGGCCGCTAGTCTCCTCCACCTCGGCCTCCCTGACGACTTTCCTTTCAACTCACCACTTTGTCAGCTAGTTACCCCCTACCGCCACGCTCTGATTCGGGGGGTCGTCCAGGAAGCCCCTTGAGGTTCCCGGCTGAGGCGGCAACGCCCAATTCCCAATCTCCCATTCGCTGGTTAACCGATGAAGTCCTATTCCACTACCAGCGGTGTAGTCGGCGGGCGTTTTTAGATCTCTACGGCGATCGCAGCCTGCAGGATCCTCCATCCGATTATTTGCTCAAACTGCGTCAGGATAGCACTCACCATCGACAAACCATCCTGGCATCGGTTCAGCCCTTCCACCAACCCACCTTTCCTGCCGGTGATTGGTTAGCCGGGGCCAGGGCCACCCTGGAACTGATGGCCGCCGGGGTGGAAACCATCCATCAACCGGTGTTAGTCTGCCATTCCTCCGTGGAGGGCGTGCAATTGGTCAGCCAACCTGATCTGCTCATCAAGCAGCCCGGTTGGTCCTGCTGGGGCAATTGGACCTATAGCCCGATTGACATTAAGCTCGGCAAAAAACCCAAGTTAGACTACCAGGTGGTTGCCGCCTACCACGCCTATGTACTGTCCCGGGTGCAGGGGGTATGGCCAACTGCCAGCTACCTAGCCCTGCGAGGGGGGCAAAGGTACACTATCGAGCTAGGTCGTTTGGTGGTTAAGCTCCAAGCAACCCTTAACGGTTGTCTGCGGGACTTGCGATCGCCCCAGTCACCAGAGTTGTTTATTTCCCATAGCCGCTGCGACCTGTGCCATTGGTTTGGCCACTGTTACAGCGAAGCCAAGGCCAATCGCCACCTATCTCTGCTACCGGGGGTTACCCCCGCCCGCTATGAATTTCTCAAGCAGCACCACATTACGACGGTCGCCACCCTGGCCCAGGCCAACCCGGCCCACCTAGCCCCCCTACCGGGGTTCGGGGAGCAAGTAGCTGCCAAGCTCGTTCACCAAGCCCAAGCCCTGCTTGATAACCGAGCCATTCCCCGCATCGCTCCCCAGGCTCCCCACGGGTTCCCCCTCTGGCCAGAAGATTTACCCGAGGGCGAAGTCGAACTTTTCTTCGACATCGAAGCCGCCCCCGATCAAAATCTGATCTACCTGCACGGGGTGCTCGTGGTTAACCGTCGTACCGGTGAGGAAAACTTCCATGCCCTACTGGCCGCCAACCCCTACGAAGAACGGCGGGCCTGGAATGACTTTCTGGATCTGGTCCATAGCTATCCCCACGCGCCGGTTTATCACTTTTGCCCCTACGAAGCCCAGACGGTGCGCAAGCTCGGCCAACTCTACGGCACTCCCAATCGCCATGTGGACTCGCTGTTAGAACGATTTTTTGATGTCCATAGGTGCGTCACCGAAAGCGTCACCCTGCCCATTGAGAGCTACGCCCTGAAACACATCGCCCGCTGGATGGGCTTCGATTGGCGCGACGAAGGGGCCAATGGGGCCCAATCCATCTGCTGGTACAATGCCTGGGCTGAAACCGGCGATCGCACCTATCTAGACGCTATCCTGCGCTATAACGAAGACGACTGTCGCGCCACCTACCACGTTAAAGACTGGTTAGTGAACTTTTCCCAACCCTATTGGCATCAGCTGTTCCAAGGGCTGTGAAGCAGGGCTAGGGGGCTACCGGTACATGGGCACCGATAAGTTTGGCCAATCCCGGCACCGCCGCCTCCACGTCCCCTTTCACCGACTGGCGCAACTTGTTGTAGGAGGTTTTCACTAGGCCGTTATGGGTACCCTGAATTTTGGCATCGGTAACGCCCAAAAGGCTATCGGCCGTGCGCACCCGATTTTGAATCAGGTGTTCCACCGGATCCCCCGCCTGAAGACCTTCCTGCCAAAGGGGATCTAAAGCGGTTAACACCTCCGGCAAGAGTCGCTCTACCGCCCCAGGGATATAGGTGGGGCCAATGCCCTTCACCACACCATAGGTAGCCTTGAGCACCCAACCCGAAGGTCCTCCCTTAGCCGCCACCTGCTCATCAATCAGCTGCGTGCAATCCATCACCAGTTTGGCCTGAATCGCTTCATCCTGGAGAGCATCTGATAGTCCCATAGATCTAGTTCATTTCTGGTCAACATCAACGTTTCCATTGTTAAGCCAACGGGGGCTCCGTTGAACCTGCTCCAGCCCGGGTTTGAGATTGCTTCACAGGACGGTGAAACTTTTGTACCCGGCTTGGGCCAGCCGACCACTGCACCGATGGGAGCAATCAGGCCCCAACGCTAGTCTGGCTAGGGCCAGTCAACGACCGTCAGGGGGACTGGGTCAGGGGAGTCAGCCGCAATTTTGGGATGGAGCTCAGGGAAACCAGGCCACCCCAACCAGGTTGAGCCTCCTACCATCGCTCCTGGTCCCACGGCGGCGGTCCATCTCTCCTTTGGGTTTCCTAATCGGAAGCAATTCGTTTAGGCTAGAGCTAGATTCTTAGGTCGGTGTCATGCCTCAACGATGTCCTGTGCCGGCTGATCAGCAGCCCATTAATGAATACCAGGATGTGCGCGAGTCCTGGTTTTACAGTTGGGGCGGTCGGGATCTGGGAGGCTATCTCCAACCGATTGGGTGGCTCTGGTTAGCCAGTTGGAGCTTGACCGGCCCCATGGCCGCGGCTAGCTTTGCCCCGGCTAAGCAGCCCATCTACTTTGCCCTCAGTGCCGCCATGGGGGCGTTGGTCCTGCCGTTTCTGGCCCTGGTCCAGCTCTACGTCGGCTGGGCCCACGTAGGCGGGCGCTTGCGGCAAACCACCGTGCCCTACGAAGAGTCTGGCTGGTACGATGGGCAACTTTGGATCAAGCCAGAGGAGATTTCTAACCGCGATCGCCTGATTATGGACTACCAGGTCAAACCGGTATTACAGCGCATTCGCAAAACTCTCGGGACGATCGCGGCCCTGCTCAGCCTAGGGCTAATAACCTGGCAATTGATCTAAGCAATTGATCTAAGATGACGGGGCTGACCTCGTTTTCCAAGCCCAATCAATTTCCCTAGGGAGCCAGAGCCATCGTTATGACCAGCAGCCGGGTTAACCGTCACCAGACTAAAGAATTAGAAGTGCAACTCCTGCGGGAGGGCATCATGGAATCCAGCCATACGGTTCACGTTGTGGTCTGTGATCCCCGCGGGCGCAACCTCTCTGTGGCAGGGAATCCGGAATTAGCCACCTTTATTCGATCGGCACTAAAACCCTTTCAAGCCCTAGCCGTAACCGCCGCTGGAGCCCTGGAACGCTATAGTTTGAACGACCGCGACTTGGCCATTATGTGTGGATCCCACCAAGGTACCATGGACCAGGTGCGCCAGGTGTTTCACATTCTCTGGCAGGCGGATCTGGACACCACGGCCCTCCACTGCCCCACCCCTGAGGGTAAAAAAAGCCCCCTGGAACACAACTGTTCCGGTAAGCATGCTGGCATGTTGGCCGTGTGTCAACAACAAAATTGGCCCCTAGAAAGCTATCTGGACCGTAACCATCCGGTCCAGAAATTGATTCTCTCCCGCATTTCTGAAATGTTGGGGATGCCCTCCGATGAATTCATCATGGCCCACGACGACTGCGGTGCGCCCACCTATTTTATGCAGCTCCGACAAATGGCCACCCTCTATGCCATGCTCTCCTCCGGCGACAACTTGGATATGGAGCGAATCATTCGCGCCATGACCAGTCACCCCGATATGGTGGGCGGCCCCGATGCCTTTGATACCAAGCTGATGGAACTCACCGATGGAGAACTGGTCAGTAAGTCCGGTGCGGAGGGAATTCAGTGCATTGGGCGAGTCGGGCAAAGTCTGGGGTTGGCGATTAAGGTGGTCGATGGGGCTAAGCGGGCCAAGTACGCGACGGCAATTTTTACCCTGAAACAGTTGGGCTGGATTTTGCCCTCCGTAGCCGATACCTTGGCCGAAACCTATATGAACATCGGCAACTTTACGCGGTTGGATGTGGTGGGTGAACTGCCGCTGATGTATTAGGGGCTGTCATTAATTCAAGCTGAAAACCTGTTGTACCAGTCTAGACAGCTCCTGGGCTGGTTAATCAAGGCAGGCGCAAAACTTTGGTGTGTCAAAGGTTTTACTCCCAATTAATGCCGTGTCCTAGCGGATATCGTCTATGTCCAATTCTGGTTCTGCCGCTAGCTGCGCTTCCAACCAAGCCAGTAATTCTGCCCTATCTGTCCACCCTACCGCGACCTCCATGAGCGAGGCCAACTGGTCGAAGGACAAAGCGTTAACTTCAGCAATTAGTTCGGGCGGCCAAGGCTCCGGGCCTAATTGCTGCCCCAGATCGGTGAGCACCTGTTCACGGAGCTGGGACAACTGGGCCAACCAATCCTCCAGATCCGGCAATCCCTCAAAATCCAACAACGCCTCTCCTAGTTCCTCGAGCTGAGCCACCGAGAGCTCGGCCATGGCAGCCCGTAACTCCGTGGGCAACTCTCCCAACCGACGTCTGAGTTGTCGCAGAATCAGCACCAACCCTTCTTCCTGGCGACCTGCTTGAAGCCCTTCCTGGCGACCTGCTTGAAGCCCTTCCTGGAGCCCTTGTTGTTGTCCCTGCTGAAGGCCCTCTTCGTAAAATTCCTGGAAGACCCGGGTCTGTCTCAATTCAGTAATCCCTAGCATGGCTGCGATCTCCTCCCGACTCAAGGTGGGGAACTTGTACACCACAATCGTTTCAATCAATTCTAGTATCTGCTCTGGGCTCAAGGGCGATCTCGGCTCAGTCTGTGCTTGTTCAAGTAAAGAGCGAGCCAAACGCGCTGCCTGGTGAGGAGGTTCCACCACCAAGCGCACCAACCCCACTCCCAGCGTCCAGGACTCTGCACCGACCAGGGCGTCCAAATAGACTCGCTGGCATTGACCGCTGCCGAGCAAACTGCCATAGGTCGCTTGGTCTGTGGGTTCTAAGCTGGCCCGGGCATAGATCACGACGGCCTGCCAGCGAGTCACCTCAGGATGCTGCTGCAGGAAGAGAAAGACCTCGGCAAACAGGCGTCGATAGAGGCGTTCATCCTTTTGGAACTGAACTTCGACGAAATAAAGGGGTTGGTCAGCGGCCTCCTCTGGGGGCCAGAAGACGCCATCGAGGCGAAAGGCGGTTTGCTTCAGCTCCACCGAGCTAAACCGATAACCGCTGGCGGCGATCGCCGGTTGGCCGATCAGCTCAAAAAAGATGGCTGGGGCCGTTTGAAACAGCAGGTAAAAGAGGGAATCGGTTTTCACGCCGGATTAGTAAAACATATAATTCAAGCGTACTATGCTCTCGACGCAGCCCTCTCTGCGTCAGCCGCAATGCTCCTTGAGCAGTAATAATAGGCAGAGTACGGGCTATTTCTTGACTCACACTCAATGACTACGGACATTCGATTGCTCGTGCTAGACATTGACGGCACGCTGGCGGGCGAGTCTAACCAGATTTCGCCCCGGGTACTGGATCGGATTCGTCAGGTCCAGCAGCGGGGGATTGCGGTGGCGATCGCCACGGGGCGTATGTATCAATCCGCCCTGCGCTTTCACCAGACCGTTGGCTCAACCCTACCGCTGATGGCTTACCAGGGGGCCTTGATCAAATGCCCCCATAGCCAAACCCTACATCGCCACACCCCCCTGCCCCGTGCTTTAGCCTTAGAAATCCTGGCTGACCTGGCTCCCCTGGAAGCCCAGGAACAACTCTCCATCCACCTCTACATTGACGATCAACTCCATGTCCGGGCCATCATTGACGACACCCAAGCCTACGCCGAGCGATCGGGGATTCAACCGGTGGCGGTGGGGGATTTAACTACCCTGATGGAAACCAACCGTGGGATCGAAACCACTAAGCTGCTGGCCCTCAGTGAGAACACGGATCTGCTAAGCGATATCCTAACCCAGTTGGCCCAGCGCTACGCCACGGAGGAATTGTACCTGACCCGATCGGTAGAATACTTTGTCGAGGCTACCCATCCCCTGGCCAATAAGGGCGAAGCGGTACGGTTTCTGACTGAAGATCTACTGGATCTAAAACCCGGTCAGGTGATGGCCATTGGGGATAACTTTAACGACCTGGAAATGATTTGCTACGCGGGCCTGGGTGTAGCCATGGGGGATGCCCCAGCCCCGGTTAAGCAGGCGGCGGACTGGGTGGCCCCGGGGGTTGAGGCAGAGGGGGTGGCGATTGCCCTAGAGGAGTTTCTTCTGTAGGCAGAGTCATCGCCACATGGTCGTAGAGTTCTGACAGGGTCACCACTCGATAGCCCTGACGCTCAATCAACTTAAGCAACGGGGGCAAGGCCTGGGCCGTTTGCAGACAGCGCTCCATGGATCCGCCGTGCATGACAAAAATCGCGCCCGGAAATATAAACCGCGACAGATACCAGGTATTCAAATTCGGAGTACTCAAGGGCTGCATGGTATCAAAGGGAATCATCGAGGCCAGGGCTACCAAGGATTCGTACCCTGGAGTCAGTTTTAGGTGCTCCACCATATGGCGGTTGTAGAACCCTCGCCCCGGTCGATACCAACGAATCGGCTGCTGGGTGACATCGGTAATTAAATCGTGGGCCTCCCGAAAGTGACGTTCGAACTCGACTGGTTGCAGAATGGCTGGGGTCGTGTCACTGGTGCCGTGGTTGGCAATTTCGTGGCCCGCCGCCAGAATATCCTGAAGAATGGTACTCCCTGGGTTCAGGTGATCGGTGATGACAAAAAAGGTGGCCTGCACCGGTTGTATTGCCGTGCGGTTGTATTGCTCTAGGGCGGCCAAAATCAACCGCGTCGAAGCATCATCCCAGTCCCCAGGAGTAGGAACATCATCAATGGTCAGAGCAATCAGCCTTGCCTGGGTTGGCGCATAGAACAGCGCATCAGGAAACAGACGCGCCACCTGGGAAAGCAGAGTGGGAGGAGCTAGGGTCATGGCGATCCAAACCAGCCAACATTCCCATTCTGCCAGGTTTACCCCTAGGAGCTTGGGCCGATTCAGCGCGGGAGCTGCCAGGAGTCCCCGGTAGACTGCCCTAACCCAGCTCCACCCAGGCTCAATGATTCCGCATCTTTTCAGACCAAACTCGTGTGGGCAAACCCCACACATAGATGAATCCCTCCGCGGCCTTGTGATCAAACTGGTCGTCGGCACTATAGGTAGACAGCGCTTCAGAATAGAGCGCCAGTTCCGATTGACGACCGACGACCCGGGATGTGCCCTTAAACAACTTCACGCGCACCGTACCTGTGACCCGTTCCTGGGTTGTTTGGACAAAGGCATCCAGGGCCAGTTTCAGGGGGCTGTACCAGAGGCCATTGTAGACCAAGCGGCTGTAGGTTTCTTCAATGCCCCGCTTGTACTGAGTAACATCGGCGGTTAGGGTCAGACTCTCCAAATCCCGATGGGCATCAATCAATACCAATAAAGCTGGAGCTTCGTAAATTTCCCTCGATTTGATTCCCACCAGGCGGTTTTCAATCATGTCAATGCGCCCTACACCATGACGGCCAGCCCTTTCGTTCAGTTGGCTAATCAGGGTGACAGGATCCAGTTCAACTCCATTCAGGCTGGTGGGAATGCCCTTGACAAAGCCAATGTCGACGTATTCGGGCTGATCGGGGGTATTTTCAATCGCTTGCGTGAGCAGAAAAACCTCTTCCAGAGGTTCATTCATGGGATCTTCCAAGGGCCCCGCTTCAATACTGCGCCCCAATAAATTGCGATCGATGCTGTAGGGGCTGGACTTTTTTACCGGAAAGGTGAGGCCGGTTTTTTCCCCATAGGCAATGGTTTCTTCTCGGCTCATGCCCCACTCGCGGGCCGGAGTGAGCACCTTAAGTTGGGGGTTCAGGGCGGCGATCGCCACATCAAAGCGAACTTGATCGTTGCCCTTACCGGTACAACCATGGGCTACGGCATCGGCACCATACCGCTCCGCCGTTTCCACCAAGGCTTTAGCAATGAGGGGACGGGCCAAAGCCGTAGATAGGGGATAGCGATTTTCGTAGAGGGCATTGGCTTGAATCGCCGGAAAGGCATACTCTCGAATAAATTCTTCCGTCAGATCAGCCACCAGAGAGGCTTGCACACCGGCATCAAGAGCTTTTTGGCGGATCGGTTCTAACTCATCTCCCTGCCCTAAATCGGCCGCCAGGGTGATCACCTCTTTGACCCCCCATTCATTCATCAGGTAGGGAATACAAACGGTGGTATCTACCCCACCGGAGTAGGCTAAAACGACTTTCTCTGCGCGACCCATGGTCAAGTCCCTGCTATTGCGTTACAGGGGTAATATTATCCATTAGTTTCCTCCCTTCGCTCACACGGGTTTAGCAAGATCCGATGACAATCCCTCTCGATCCTTCTGATCCGATGGCCCCACTGCCCGAACTCTCCATCACCACCATTTGGGCCATCCTCAACGACGAACTGGATGACAACACCGTCAACCGTTTGGTTTGGCATGACCTGGGCTATCGCTACCGGCCAGAGCTGGGCCAGTGGGATAGCTCCGCCGTGGAGCCAGCCTGGGCCACCCCCTATCCAGAACCACCGGATTTTATCGCCAGTCGCCCCGCAACGGTGCAGCTCACCCGGGCCATTCCCCCGATCCACAAACAATTGTTAAAGGAAGAACTCGGCTTTAAGGGCTATACCGTCGACCAGTTGATTCCCCGCCTCACTCGCCGCGCCACCTTGGCTAACTGGCTGCTGAGCCGCCTGAAGCAGGGCCTCTGAACAGAAAAGGGGACACGGCGAACCGTATCCCCACTCCCACCCCTCCTTGTCGCTCTCGCCTAGAGGAGTGAAGTCTAAAAGGGTTGTTCTTCCGGTTTAGGGGTAGCCTCTGGGTCAGATTTAGGGCTGGAATCTAGAAAAATATCCATGGCCTTAAGCTGCAACCCAGCCCGGGCTTGGGAATCTGTCTTGCTGATGTAGGGCGAGGCATCGATCGCGCCACTGGCGATAATGAGGGAACCCTTTTTGATGTGAGTGAGTTTGCGCCAGGCGGCAGAGCCTTCCCACACACTGATGTCTACGGTAAAGCTGTCGCTTTCTTTACGGCTAGGGATACGATCCACGTAGATGGTCATTTCGGCAACCTGCACGTTCCCCCCATCTTTTCGCTCAATCTTGCGGATTTCAGGATCAGCGGCAACATTGCCGGAGAGGGTGCATAGGTTAAGGCCACGGCTTGACATAGGTAAAAAGTCTCCTAATCAGTGAGATATCAGGCGGCAGCGCGCCGAGCGGCACCTGCCGGAGCCATTTCCCCCCAGGAGTGAACGCCATCAAGGTGACCCTGCCGCTGAAAAGCCCAGGGCAAGTCCCCCCGCTGGGGGCAGCCCCTCCTACGGGAAAGCAGGGGCTGCGGTGATCACGTTTGGGTAGATGCTTCTGCCCTAATATGCACAGCCAGAGTTCAGAATCTACTCCGGAGAATCACCGAATTTGGAGTCTGCGCGGGGATGGCTTAGCGATATGCTGGGGCTGGAGTACTCACAACGCCATGACGACCCACTCGGTTGAATCTTCTACCCAAAAACTCTGGCTGGCGGCCATTAAACCCCCTATGTATAGCGTGGCCATTATGCCCATCGTGGTGGGTAGCAGCGTGGCCTATGCGGAAACGGGCCAATTTGTCCGGGGCACCTTTCTGACGTTCTCCATCGCAGCCATTTTAATTTTGGCCTGGGAAAACCTCAGCAATGACGTTTTTGA
>DVEE01000201.1 GCA_015295885.1 Leptolyngbyaceae cyanobacterium M65_K2018_010 | reverse complement strand
CACCCGCACCTACGGCTTCCTCGCCTCGATCTTGCCCTACACCAATGCCGAATGGGAAAAGCTCTCCATCTTTCTGACGTTCCTTATCCCCAAGCTCCCTGCCCCCCGAGAGGAGGATCTATCGCGGGGCATCCTGGAGGTGATCGACATGGACAGCTATCGCAGCGAGAAGCAGGCGACTGTCCGCATCCAGCTTCCCGATGCTGAAGCTGAAATAGAACCGATTCCGGTCGCCGGGGGTGGGGTTAAGGCCGAGCCTGAACTGGATCGCCTATCCAACATCCTCCAGGGATTTAACGATCAGTTTGGCAATATCGCCTGGACCGATCGCGATCGCGTTCACAAGCTAATTACCGAGGAGATCCCTGCCAAGGTAGCCGCCGATCCCGCCTTCCAAAATGCCAAAAAAAACTCCGACGAACAAAATGCCCGTATCGAGCACGAGAAGGTACTAAGGCGAGTGATCATTGGTGCCATGAAGGATGATACCGAGCTATTCAAGCAGTTCACCGACAACGATTCATTTCGCAAGTGGCTGACCGAAACGATTTTCACTATGAACTATCGTGATCCAACGCCACGGGGCGAAGACAGATTGGCTAGCTAGCACGTAGACATCAACGAGCCACCGACTCATAGACCTCCACCTCTCGAACTCCATCTCCAACTGCTTCGCTGTCGGCCGCTTCTCACTCAACTCAGGTGGTAGTTGTGATTGAAGCGGATAGGGTGCGGCTGGGTCTAGCCCTGGAGGGCCTACTCCACAGTGGTCTTTGCCCTTGGTCTGACACAGAATGATGCCAATGGTGGGGTTGTCGCTGGGCTGGGCGAGTTCCCATGAGGCTTGGGCAGGGTGCGATCGCAGTGGGTGACGGTTTTCCCCTGTCGGGGGTAGAGGCCGCTCGGATTATGGGTCAGTCAGCCTCACCCGCAGAGCGTTGTTTAGGGGTGATCAGGCTGGCGGTCGGGCCACCTTTTTGGTAGTCCTAGGTGAGGCTGGAGGGCGGGCTGCCGCCGGTTCCGCGGTTCCCTGATCGGGCTGTAGTAACATCAGACGCAATTGCTGACGGTGCTCTGCATCCAGGTAAAACTGCTGGTGGGTTTGCCATTGCTTCCAGGCCCGGTGTCGACTATCGGCCAGCAAGGCAAACAAGGTCGGCATCTGAGTTCTAGCCTCGGCGACGGGGATAGCAATAAACTGTTCAAGGACGGCGCTATCCTGCAAATGGCCTAGGGTATCCTGCATGTCGCTCAAGCGTTGAATATCGGCTTCCAGGCGGTCGCCGTAAAGGTCTGCCACTAGACGGAGTTGGTAGCGCACCCGTTTCACCTGCTTCCGTAGACTGTGGAGGGTTGTACCTTGCTCTGCAATCAGGGCGTCGGTCTGGGGCAGGCTGAGGCGCGTGTCGACCTTGACCGCACTGCGGGTGACCTTGGTGCCTACCAACCAACCTGGATGCAGCCACAGGTGACTGACCAGGGGTAAGGCCAGATCAGGCACGACCACCTCAGCCGGTAATGGGGCTACGCCCCTAAACTCTGGGGTCTTGATCCAGTCCTTTAAAGACCGTTTCATCTGCCGGTAGCGATCGCTGCTCAGAAGTTTTTTGACCCGCTTAAAGGTTTGCCGACGTTGCTGGTTGAGGTGCTCCAACACCTGGGCTAGAAGCACCTGTTCCGGGTCAGGCAGGTCGGGGAGGAAGCGATCGCGCAGGGTGGCCTCAATCACATCCAAATCGCGCAGTTCCCCCAGTTGTCGTCCAATTTCGGCCACCTGGGGTTCTCGCGCCGCCTTGGGCAGTTTCACCCCAAGGGCAAAGACCTGGAGTGCGGTTCGCAACCGCCGTAGCCCAACCCGCATCTGGTGCAGATTTTCTGGGTCGGTATCGGCCAGGACGAGTTTTTCGTAGGCTATGGATTGCTTGAGATACTTAGCGATCGCGGTCTGAGCTAAGTCGCCAAAGGTGCGGCTGGCCATGGTAAGACCCCACATTGACCTACCTTCATCTTAACCTGGTGAGGACTCAAGGGATGCATAATCGGCTCGTTTTGCGTACTATCGAGTAGTACTGGTTTCCTAGCCCCGTTGCTTTCTCCCGCCCCTTGGAGCCCCCATGACTCTGGCCAGCAAGCCCACCTCAATCCCCGATCTGACCAGCCAGATCCTAGCCATGGCTAAAACCGGAGTGTATCGTCAATCGTTGTTTGAGGCTCTGCGGCCCCTGGCCACCCAGCGCCAAATTCGGGCGGCCATTGCCCAAGCCAAGCAATTTGGCCTCTACACCGTACCGGCACTGCGGGACCAGGAACTGGGCACTTACTATCAGGTGGAGGGCACTGATTTCGAGGCGTTTCAGCAAGCCGCCAAGACCCTAACGGCCCTTTCCCCCACCGGTGATCTAGCCGAGCAGATGATCACCCCCCACCGGGCCATGCGAGCCATGTTAACCACCGTGGCCGGGTGCAGCTTGGGCTTGGGCTTGCTGGGAGGCTGGTGTTTTTGGGATGGCCAGGCCCAGGCCGGCCGCTTACTCTGGCTGGGGGCGTTAGTCGCCGGGGGGCTGTGGGGCGTGCAGCGGGCGATTGCTAAGCGGGTGATGTAAGGCGAGCTAGAGGACCCAGGCCAGCCCGGTTGACGGCTAGATCAGGCGTACCCAGTAGCGATTCCGACCTCGTCGCTTAGCCTGGTAGAGAGCGGCATCGGCGGCGGCAATCAAGTCATCGGGAGACTGTTCGGTCGTAGGCACCACACTGGCAATGCCCATGCTCACCGTGATGTAGTCGCTAACCAAGGATTGCGGGTGGGGCAGTTGCAAGGCCGTAATCTGATTTTGAATTGCCTTGGCCACAATTTCTGCGCCGGTGCGCCGGGTGTTCGGCAAAATAATGCCAAATTCTTCGCCCCCGTAGCGGGCCAACAGGTCAGCCGCCCGTTTTACCGCCCGGGTGGCGGCTTGGGCAATGGCAATCAGTCCTTCGTCCCCCTGCTGGTGACCGAAATAGTCGTTATAGGCCTTGAAAAAGTCCACATCGAACAAAATTAGCGAGAGGGGCTGTTGCTCACGCACCATGCGTTGCCACTCCTGGTGCAGGTACTCATCAAAGCGTCGGCGGTTAGGAATTTGGGTCAGGGCATCCAGGGTCACGAGGCGCTCTAGCTTTTCGTTAGCTTCCTGGAGCGCAGTTTCAATCTGCTTGCGGTCCGTAATATCAATACAGTTACTGACCACGCCGCTGACGTGGCCATCGGCATCCCTGAGCGGACTAATCAAAACCTGGTACCAACGACTGACCCCGTCTGGCCCTAGGATTTTCTGCTCAATCTGGCAGGGTGTTTGGGTCGCGATTACCCGCTGGTGGACCTGGTGCAGGGCCTCAGCCTCCTGGGATGAAAGGTGGGGATTAATGTCCCGGTCGAGCTTGCCCAGCATTTCCTCGGGGGTGAGACCGTACATGGCGGCGCTGGCCCGATTGGCAATTTGAATCCGATCCCCATGGTCTTTCACCAAAATGATGCTGGGAATGCTATCGATCACGGTTTGTAGAAATTGT
>DVEE01000359.1 GCA_015295885.1 Leptolyngbyaceae cyanobacterium M65_K2018_010 | reverse complement strand
GGGACTGAGCAGAGCCTGGAGGGGGTCTTGGAACAGCGCTGCCGTCTGGGCTAGCCAGTCATCCACGGGCCAGGTCACCTGGGCCTCGGCCAAAGGCACCCCCGCCTCCACCGCTTCCGTACGCAGTAGGTAGGTATCCGGTCCCACGGGGGTAATGGAGATATGGAATTCTTGGATCACCGGCGCTGACTCCATGACTGTCTTCACGTTAGCTTGCCCTAAGGCTATCTGTACCCAGAATCGCGGGTGATTATCGCGGGTGATTAACAAACTCCCGCAAAGTTCAGCAAGGCCCAGGGGGGAGGCTATGATAACTATGCTTTTCGCCCCTTGACGGTGCTATTCCGGGAGTTAATTCCATTCTTTTGTCCTATCACGGTCAACTTACCGTCCCAGACGTCCCCCCCTTACCAGCCCGATCATCTGCTCTGGGGCGGTTAATCCGGCTGCTGACCGGGTTCGGGCTGGCCAGTGTGGCCTGGGTACTCGCCCAGCCGGTGGGGGCTGAGATCATCTCCGTGGGCTTTGATAGCTTGGAGAGCAGCGACCTACCGACTCTATCCGCCGCCGAGCAAGACCGGCTAGATGGACTGTTAGCGGTGCAAAAACCGCAAATTCTAAGTACCCTCAGCCCCGATGGCAAAACCCTGATCATTGCCCTGGCGAGCCGCCTGGACCCTAACAATCGCACCCTCCACTTTCTCGATGTGACCACGGGCGAAATCAGCCCAGCGGTGGCCCTACAGTACGAGGTGTTAACACCGGACCTACCCCTGCGCTGGATCGACAATGACACGGTGCGCTTTGCCCAGCAGGATGTGTTTGGACCGTGGGAAATTCTCACCATTAACCGCAACTCGGGGATTGTGTCGCGTACCCAGGTCTACCCCACCCAGGAAGAAACCGGCGAAATTCTGGGCGTTTCTCCCGATTTTTCTAAGCTAGTGATTCGCCTCTACGAGGGGGAGGAAGATGGCATTTATGTCGTGTTTATGCCCTCCCTACGGCGTTTGGAGGTTGCCCGCCTGCCCCAGGGGTTAGCCATTCAGCCCCCGGTTTGGTCTACCCAGGGAGACCAGATGGTGCTGGTGACCGCTTCCGTGGAGGAGCGAGGGCTCTACGATCGCGCCCCCAGCAGTCCTAGCTTGGCCAGCCCCGTGATTCAGGATGCCCTGGGCCGGGTTCCCCCCGCCGCCAATCTCTTTCGTCAGCAGAATGCGGTGCGAGTGTTTGACTTCTCCCAGGCGAATCCGCTGCAGGCTGAACTCACCCCGGCTATGAACGGGGGTGATTTGTTTGCCCAGGCCCGATTCAGCCCCAACGGCCAAGAGTTGCTGGTCAAGCTCTATCGCCCGGCCCAGGTGGCCGGGCGGGCCTATCCCACCTACCTATTCCCAGAATCCGCCTACTATGAGGTCTACGACCTGACCGGCCAGCGGGTCGATCGGATTGATTTTCCGGCTTTGCAAGGCCCCTACGAGTCGGGGGGCCAGTTTTTAGACCGCGATCGCCTGTTGTTTTGGGCCACGGTCGGTCGCGATCGCCACCTGTTTGTCTACAACCGTCTCACCCATCACCTCGCCCCCCTGCCCCTACCCAGCGGCTCCGTCGATCCAACCGCCCTGATTGCAACAGAGACTGGGGATACGGTGATTTACGGGTTTTCCTCAGTTACCCAACCGCCGGAGCTCTTTCGCCTATCGACCCAGGGGGAGGCCAGTCCCCGACCGCTCACCACCATAAACGCCGCCCTAGCCTCAATCAACCAGGTGCGATCCGATCCCGTCAGCATAGCCACGGCCCAGGGGAAGTTTGAAGGGTTTTTAGTCCAACCGGCAGGAAGTCCCTTCCCCCCTCAGCAGATACCGATCGTGTTTTGGCAACAGGGCGGCCCCGGATACTCCATGACCAACGAGTTTGCCACCGAAGTGGAAATGCCTCTCAATCTGCTGCCCAACTTTGGGCTGCCAGTTCTAGCCGTAGCCCTGAGCGGGCGCGAAGGGTTCGGCCCAGACTTTTACCGCGCCCAGGCCGATGATCAGAACTTTGGCCGTCTCGATGTGGCCGAGGGGCAGGCCGTGATCAACGAAATCCTGCGGTTAGGCTGGACCAGCCCGGGCCAGATTGGTATTACCGGCTGCTCCTACGGCGGTTACTACACGGCCCAAATGATCAGCCGATTCCCCTCCCTATTTGCCGCGGCCAACCCCCAATGCCTGTTGATCGACCTTCTGACGGAATGGCAGTTGGGTTATTCCTCCCTGCTGTCCTACCTGATGGGACAACAACCTATGGAACAACCCACCCCCTTTCTGGAAATTTCGCCCCTTTACAACGCCACGACCATTCGCACCCCCGCCCTGCTGTTCCACGGTGCCGAGGACTTTTTGCCCATTGACATCATTCGCAACTTTCACGATGTCCTGGCCGCCTCCGGAGTCCCAGTCAGGCTCTACGAATTTGAGGGCATGGGCCATAGCCTCAGCGATCCTACCTATCAGCGCATTGCCGCCCAGTTGCAGATTGACTTCTTTAGGCAGTATTTGCGGACAGAGTAAAGAAGCCTGCCTAGGGGCCGCCTGTCCTACCGACCTCGCCCCTGACTCGGCAAAGGGCTATGATAAGAACCATCGATTGATATTTCTTAACAAAACCCGTTAGTGTTCTCCCCCATGACTGTTTCTTCTCAGCCCTCGGCAGGGATTAAAGGGTTTTTGGAAACCCGGGTCCTCCAGGGCCAACCCCTCACCTCAGAACTGCTGGCTATTTTGCTGGTGTACTTTGTGCAGGGCATTTTGGGACTAGCGCGGCTGGCGGTGAGTTTTTTCCTCAAGGATGATTTAGGACTGAGCCCCGCTGAGGTGGCGGCCTTGACCGGGATCGCCACCCTACCCTGGACGATTAAGCCGTTGTTTGGCCTGGTGTCCGATGGACTACCCATTTTCGGCTACCGGCGACGGCCCTACCTGGTCCTGTCGGGGCTTCTGGGGGCGGCCTCCTGGTGGGCTCTAGCCACGGTGGTGCAGTCGAGTTGGGGAGCGATCGCGGCGATCAGCCTCAGTTCTCTCTCTGTGGCGATTGGTGATGTGATTGTGGATTCCTTAGTGGTCGAGCGGGCCCGGGGGGAATCCCTCGGCACCGCCGGCACCCTCCAGTCCCTGGCCTGGGGAGCGGCGGCGGTGGGGGGCCTATTAACCGCCTACCTGGGGGGGGTGCTGCTCGAGCAGGTCAGTACCCGCACCGTGTTTGCGATTACGGCCACCTTCCCACTCATTGTTTCTATGGTGGCCTGGCTGATTAGCGAAACCCCCGTGGAAAAAGCGCCCACCTGGACCGTCATGGCCGGGCAAGTCCGGCAACTCTGGCAGGCCATTCGCCAAAAAGCTATCTGGATGCCCGCCCTCTTCCTATTTCTCTGGCAAGCGACCCCCACCGCCGATGCCGCCTTCTTTTTCTTCACAACCAATGAGTTAGGCTTCCAGCCAGAATTTCTAGGTCGGGTCCGGTTAGTCACTAGCATTGCTGCCCTGCTCGGCATTTGGGTATTCCAGCGGTTCCTCAGAACCGTGCCCTTTCGCACCATTTTTGCCTGGTCAACGGTGCTCTCTAGCCTGCTGGGCCTGACCATGCTGCTCCTGGTGACCCACGCCAACCGAGCCCTGGGCATCGACGACCAGTGGTTCAGTTTGGGCGATAGTTTGGTGCTCACGGTCATGGGTGAAATCGCCTTTATGCCTGTGCTCGTGCTTTCTGCTCGCCTGTGTCCACCGGGAGTAGAGGCCACCCTGTTTGCTCTGCTGATGTCCATCGTTAACTTGGCTGGGTTGCTCTCCCATGAGTTGGGGGCGCTGCTGACCCACTGGTTGGGGGTCACGGAAACGAATTTTGATCGCCTCTGGCAATTGGTGCTGCTCACCAACCTATCTACCCTGCTGCCCCTTCCCCTGCTGTTTCTGTTGCCCCTGGCTTCTTCCCAAACCCCAGGCGGCGAAGCTGCAGCCGAGAGGGGCCAGCGACCCCTGCCAGCCGAGGGCCGGCTGCCCGCCCATCCAGCGACCGGGCCAGGGGAAGTAGCCCTCCCCGCCGGCCAGTCCGATTAGTCCCTCAGTCCAAGCCTTGCCTGAACTATTGCCCTGAACCACAAACTGCCCCGACCATGACCACTACATCACCTACACCGCTGGCACCGGCTCAGTCCTACTCCTTAGAGGATTGGCGCAGCGGCTACCGCTCCCAACCCGAGGAGTTTAATTATTGGATTACAGAAATCGAGGGTGCTATTCCCCCGGAACTGACCGGTACGGTGTTTCGTAATGGGCCCGGATTGCTGGCCATTGGGGGCTATCCGGTCAAGCATCCCTTTGACGGTGATGGCCTGGTCTGCAGCATTGCTTTCCACGCCGGACGCGCCTATTTTCGCAATCGATTTGTGCGAACCGCCGGCTATGTGGCCGAACAACAGGCTCAAAAACCCCTGTATCGGGGTGTCTTTGGTACCCAAAAACCCGGTGGCCCTTGGGCCAATGCCTTTGACCTGAGGTTGAAAAACATTGCCAATACCCACATCATTTACTGGGGCGATCGCCTGCTAGCCCTCTGGGAGGCCGCTGAACCCCATCGGCTTGACCCCACCACCCTGGCAACCCTGGGGCTCGACGATCTGCAAGGCCTGATTGCCCCCGGCGGTGCCTTCACCGCTCACCCTAGGATTGACCCGGGTCACCACGGCCAGCCGCGGTTGGTGGGATTTTCCGTGAAGCCGGGCCTGTCCAGCACTATTACCCTCTACGAACTGGATTCGGCCGGTCAGGCGATCAGCCAGCACCGGCACAGCATCCCGGGCTTCGCCTTTCTCCACGATTTTGCCATTACCCCTAATTACGCTATCTTTTTCCAAAATCCAGTCAGTTTTTGGCCTCTGCCCTACCTGGTCGGCCTCAAGGGGGCGGCGGAATGCCTGCGTTTTAACCCCCAGCAGCCTACAAAAATTCTGGTAATTCCCCGCCAGGGCCAGGGGGCAATGCAGGTGATTGACACCGACCCCTGCTTTGTCTTTCACCATGCCAATGCCTTCGAGCAGGAAGGCCAACTGGTGATTGATTCGGTTTGCTACGATCGCTTCCCCAGCCTGGAGGGCAGCCAGGATTACCGGAGTGTTGACTTTGAGCGGGTTCCTGCCGGTCAACTGTGGCGGTTTACCGTGGATCTGGCCGCCACCAGGGCCACCGTCACCCCCCTGGTCAGCCGCTGTGTAGAATTTCCGGCGCTCCACCCCGATCGGGTCGGACGCCCCTATCGCTACCTATTCCTGGGCACCGCCCAGGCGGCCCAGGGCAATGCCCCCCTGCAAGCTCTGCTCAAATTGGATACCCAAACTGGCCAAACGGACATCTGGAGCGCTGCTCCCCGCGGCTTCATGGGCGAACCTTTGTTTGTGCCCCGGCCTCAGGCCACCGACCCAGACGAGGGCTGGGTGATCGCGATGGTGTACGACGGCGAACGGCGCTGCTCCGATGTGGTGATCCTAGACGGACGCCATCTGGCCGCAGGGCCTGTGGCCCGGCTAAAGCTGCCCCACCACATTCCCTACGGCCTGCACGGCAGTTTTGTGCCCGAATATTTTGGGCCTCCCCTCCCCTAGGCGGAGGTCAGGGAGGTGCTCACAATAAAAGTTCCGACTTCTGACTTGAATGGGTCCCACCGACCCACCCCCTCACCCACTCACGATCTATCGCCACCGGGATCTTATTTTCCCGCGGATCCCTTAGGTTTCTTCCACCTGGGGATAGGCACTCACCAGGGTTAAGAGGGGTCCGGTTTGCTCCTGACCGCTGACGGCTAAGTCACTGTGGCAGAGCACCACACGCTCCGAGGCCCGGGCCAGTAAATCTCTCAAAATGCGTTCCAGGCGATCGCGGTGCATGGCCTCGATTTCCTCCAGGCGCCAAGGCCGCCCTTGGTAGGAGGCCAGAAAAAGCGGAAAGCCAAACAGGTTATCGGTGCCGGTAAGCCAGCGGGGAGAACCGGCATCTAACCAAAAGTGCCAGCGATGGCGCAGGCGTTGGAGGCGATACTGAAACACCGTGGCAATGGTAATGCCCCGTTGGGTGGGATCCAGGGACTCGGCGGGGGAGGGGTTGGCCGTGACGGTGCCCTGGCGCAGTAGTCGAATAAAGCGTTCCAGGGCGGTGGGGCGAGATGTCCCGGGGGCGCACTCTTCCCCGGTCAGGTTACCTCGCTGCCGCAGACGATCTTCCACGCTCCAATAGTGCTGGGCTGTTTCCATCAGCTCTCGCAGGGCAGTCAGTTGATCGGGAGGTAGGTGGTAGCCACCGCCGTAGAAGGCTTGTATGGCTCGATCCAGAAAGCTAACCACCCCGGGAATCAACCGCTGCTGCTGCTGTTCCTGTTGCTGGGCAATCCACTGGCAGAGCCGGGAGTAGGCGGCGGTGGCCTTGTGGCCTAACCGATCCCAGCGGTCAAACCGCTCGACGGGAAGCAGGGCGGGTTGGCTGAGACGAGGTTCAAAACAATGATCCACCAGTAGTTCGGCCCGTACCGGATCAATTTGTACGGTTTCATACCAGGGGCCTTGCTCCGGTGCCTGGGGCGTCTGGCTGAGCACGACCAGCATTTCAGCCACCCCATCGGGATCGGTCAATGGGCCCAAACCCGGATAGACCAGGGTAGCCAGGGTGAGCAGGGCCCTCACCAGAGGAGAATGAATCAGAGGCCGCTGGTCGTTGAGAGAGGCAACGGGCAAGCCCTGGCGGGAGAGAATTTCCACCAGGGTATAGCGGGCGATCTCATCCAGCCCTGGCCCAATGATGGCAACTTCGCTGGGGGCGACCTGTCCGGCCGCGATCGCCGTCCCAATCCTTTCCGCCGTGCGCCGCAACAGCTCCCCCCGCGAGGTGGTCTGAATAGTCTCTAGGCAGGGCACGGGGGTGGGCGCCGCCAGGGGATCGCTCACCCACTCCACCAGGGTATCGGCCCAGGCAAAGGCCAGGTTGTCTGGGCTGGGGGGCAGGGTCTCCACCACCGGGCATTGGGACCGCAGGGTCTCCAGGCGATCGGGATCGGCGCCTACCCCTAGCCTCACTTTGCCCTGGGGATTCCAGGTGATGGCCACCGGTCGCTGCTGATCGATAAACAGCTGCACCCACTGGGCAGTAACCGCCGGATATTCATCCAGGTCATCCAGCCCAAGGGCCCCATAGCGGGCCAATAGCTTTTCCTGGTAGAGGGGCTGGGGCAACAGGTGACGCCAGTACAACTCCGTCATTACCCCGTAGGTTAGCAGGCTGTGCTGCAAACACCAGTCTCGCCAGCTCACCAGCGCCTCGGCTAGGTCACGCCAGGTGGTTTCGGCGGCAAACCCCGGTGGCATACCTTCGGGCAGTAAAACCCTTAAATCCTCGGCTGGAATGGCCGCCGCCGCTGCCATCTGCAAAAAGTCTAGGGATCGGCGCACGGTCTGGGCCGGCAGCCAGCCTTCCACCTGGAGGCGACCCTCGAGCAGTGGTGACTGCCAAAGGTAGGTGGCTAACTCCTGCTCATTCTCCGGCCGCAACCTCAGCGGGAACTGGGGCAACGGCCCCAGGTAGGGCACCAACAGGGGCCAAAACAGAGTCACTTCCTCCTGTATAAACCCAGTTGGGGTGGTGGTAGCGACCGGCAGGTTGGCCTGGGGCAAGGCGGCCAGGCGATCGCTCAGGCGCAGGCGATTGTCCCCATTTGCCGCCAAGACCAGAACCCGCTGGCCCATCGTCAGGCTGGTTTCCGTTGCTGCCCCGGCCCAGTCCACTAACTGCTGGATCAACCAGGCGGTTTTGCCCGAGCCAGTCGGTCCCTGGCACCAGCGGGGCCAGGCTGGGGGGGTGCCCGCTAGGTCGGGTCGCTCTACCGATGGGATGCTGCTATTGACCAAGGGCTGGGGTAGAAGTTGTAAACAATCGGGTGGTGACACCACCCAGTTCTATCCTGCCGCAGGGTGGCTGAGGTGGATGGGGAGTGCCCCAGATCACCCTGAAACCCAGGCGAACTGCCGATCGGCGGCACCGCACTGGAGCCGGCCTGAGGGGAGGTTGTCAACCCGCCTGGGAAACCGAGAAGGCGACCACACAAAGACCGGCCACCAGGGCCAGAGCTAAGGCCCCCAGAATCAGGTAGTTACGCTTTTCCGCGGTGGTGGGCGGCTCAGCTTGATACATTTTGGGCTCGTTGGCAAAGTTATTGAGGCGACCGCCGTCTTCGGTGGTATAGGGCATAGGTATAAATCCTCTGAAAACTTTCATTACCTTAGCAAAGGTTCGCGAAAGTTTAGAGAGAAGGGCCCTGCCTGGTCAACGGACCATCCCCTTTAGCCTTAGTGCAGCGGCAGTTTTACAGTGGCTATTGTGCCTTGGCCCGGTTGACTTTTGACCTCGATCGCCCCGCCGCAGAACATCAGCAGTTGCTGCACGATCGAGAGCCCTAAGCCCGCCCCTTCAGTCATCTGAGCGGGCAGGTTACGACCCCGATAGAAGTAGTTAAAAATGTTGGGTAGGTCACTGGCCGCAATACCCGACCCCGTATCCCGCACATCAATTTCCACGCCATCCTCCCCAGCCTGGGCGGTAACCCAAACTTCACCACCACTGGCCGTGTACTTAAGGCTGTTGTTGAGCAGATGAATCATGATTTGCCGCAACCAACTGTCTGGACAGGTGACGGGGGGTAACTGACTGGGAATGGTGTAGGCCAGCATAATGCCCCGTTCTGCGGCTAAGGGTTGGTAGGTGCTCACCACCGGTGGCACGACCTCCGCCAGGTTAACCGCCGCCAAGGGGGTTTTACTGACATCGGTTTCCATCTGCAGCAAGTTGAGCACACCGCTAATCAGGGCACTCTGGCGATCGCACTCATGGCTAATCATGTCCATGTAGCGCTGCCGCTGGCCAGGTTTGACCTGAGACGAGTCCAGCAGAGTTAGGGCGGTTTTGATCGTGGTAAGGGGAGTGCGCAATTCCTGGCCAATCGTATTGAGGAACTCGTCCTTAAGCCGCAGGGTCTTGATTAGGACCTCGTTTTGAGAGGACAGGCTAGACAGGCCAGAGGCCTGGCGCCGATAGGTGGACACCGACTGACGGAGTAGCTCCTGGGTCCGGAACTGCCAACGGATCCACCGATCCACCAGGGCCAAAAAGGTAGGCGAGCTGCTATCCACGGGTGGACAGTAGGTGGACCAGTGGTTGAGCAGATCGGTCACGGCGGCGGAGCCATCGGCACTGGCCACCGCCAACACCTGCTGCCGAATGGCCCCCATCACATTCGCCACCAGGCCCGGGTGAATCGAGCAACACACCGATAATGCCTGGGTTGACTGAATGCGATCGCCGTTCTGCCCCAAACCTGGGCCCGGGTCACCCGTCTCTAGGGATCGATCCACCTCAGGGGGTGGCCCGTCGGCGGCCAAAGCTGGAGGGCGATGGGCTACCAATAGTGCCGCAAAGGCAGCCCCCTGCACAATCAAAAAATAATCCCCCCGCCAGGTCTGGTCATCGGGTAAGGATAACAAGAGTTGCTGCCCAGAGGTTTCTGGACTGGGCGGAGGAGCCCCAGGCCGAACAAAACAAACCACCCGATACTCGGCCTCTAAGGTTTGACCATAGCGGCAAATATCCCCCTGCCAGGTGGCACCGCTGGGCAATTTTACGAACAAGTTAGCCTGAATCTGGTAGGTTTCCAAAAACTCGACGGTAGACCGCAGGATTTCTTTAAAGCCCTTCGTTGTGACCTGAATATATTCGGGCTCAGCCAAAGAGTTCCGCAGGTACTGCTGCAGCGATGGGGGGGATGGGTAGAGATGCTCCATGATGTTCCCAAAACCGGGGCTAGGGCTGGGTTGGGTAAGGCTAGGCTAAAAATCAATACCTACCAGGGTATTGCAACACATCTAAATAAAAACCTAATGTTGCGTGAATTCACATATTTCAGCCCCTGTCAGCCGGAAATGTCACCGTAAATACCGTTTCTCCAAGAACTGGCGGGCCTGTTCGCGATCATCGAAATGAATTTTCTCGGTACCCAGAATCTGGTAATCTTCATGGCCCTTACCGGCAATTAGGATGCCGTCCCCCGGTTGAGCCATGGCAATGGCAGTTGCGATCGCCGTGGCCCGGTCCCCCACCACCGACTCTGGCCCCAGGGCCGCCGGTATACCCTCCACAATGTCCTCCAAAATCCGTTCCGGATCCTCGGTGCGAGGGTTATCGGAGGTTACCACCACCACATCGGCTAGGTCGTAGGCAATGCGACCCATTTGGGGCCGTTTGCTGCGATCGCGATCGCCGCCGCAACCAAACACACAAATCAAGCGACCCGGCACAAAGGGACGGGCCGCCTGCAGGGAATTTTTCAAACTATCGGGGGTGTGGGCGTAGTCCACAATCACGCTAATGTCCTGGTGCGGTGCTACCTGGACCTGCTCCATGCGACCGGGCACCCCCTTAAACTCAGGTAGAGCGGCGGCTATAGTTTCCAGGGAGAGGCCCAAATGGAGAGCAGCCCCTACCGCTGCCAGCAGGTTTTCCAGGTTAAACTGCCCCACCAGGGGAGAGAAAAAGGCCACCTGTCCCGCCGGGGTGATCAAGGTGCCGGTCACGCCATGGGCCTGGTAGCTTAAATCCCCAGTAAATAAATCCGCCTGGGGATTTTGAGTGCTGTAGGTCCAGCATCGATCTGGAGGTAATTGCTGCACCAGTCGTGGCCCGTAGGCCGTATCCCCATTCACGATCGCCCGACCAGTCAGGTAGCTATCGCTAAAGAGCAAGGCCTTAGCGTTGAAGTAATCCTCCATATCCCGGTGGTAGTCCAGGTGATCCTGGGTCAGATTCGTAAACACAGCCACCTCAAAGGGACAACCCCACACCCGCTTCTGAGCCAGAGCGTGGGAACTGACCTCTAAAACCGCATAGCGGCAACCGGCGGTCTGGGCAGCGGCCAGTTCGGCCTGCAGTTCCACCGCAAAGGGAGTAGTGTAAAGGGCTGTTTGTTGATGCCCAGGCCAACGGCTATAGAGGGTACCCAGGAGGGCGGTGGGGTGCTGAGCAGCTAACAGTAAATGCTCAATCAGGTGGGTGGTCGTTGTTTTGCCATTGGTACCAGTCACCCCCACCAGACTCATCTGCCGGGCTGGGTAACACCCCGCCACGGCGGCACAGGCCCAAGCCATATCGGTCAGCGGCACCACGCAGGCGGCCCCCTCCACCGGGCGATTCTGTAGAGCTTGGGGGGAGACTAAGGCTGCGATCGCCCCCGCCTCTAGGGCACTGGGCCAAAACTCACCGCCATCGACCCGGGTGCCGGGCATACCGATAAACACATCACCGGGCTGGCAGGCATGGGAATTGGTACAGAGCCCCTTTACCTGCTGATCGTCCTGGTCCGTGGGGAGTCTAAACCCCGGCAGGATTAACCCCTCGGGCAAACTTTCCAACAGTTGGTGCAGTTTCATGTCAACAACTCCTCACAGGATGAAATTGGCCCTATTCTGCCTTACTCTGCCCCAGATAGGTCTGTATCCATTGCTCCACCCTGGCCTGGGAAGCGCGGGGAGACAACCGCGGCAGGGGAGTTTCCACAGGCCCGGCCTCGGTTGGATGGACCTGGCACAAGACCGGGATCTCATACTGGTAGCGTTGAAACCAATCCTCGCGACTGGTAATGTCCCGGACTTCCAACTCAAAGGGCAAGTGGCTGGCGGCGACCAGCTTTTCCTCTAGACCCTCACAGAGATGACAACCCGGCTTACTGTACAACACCAACTTCATCGCTTACAGTCCAGCTTTTGAGCAAAGGGAGCTATCCAGGCAAAGCCTCCCCGTCCAGCCCCTCCAGGCCCGCCGGCCTAACTCAACCTAGGTGGGGATATCCGTCTAACGCCCAGTAGAACCCGATTCATTCCCACGTTACACTGTAAAAAAGCCTTATTCGGGCAGGTTTGGTCTATGAGTTTAGAAATTAAAGCTGTGCAAGCACCCTACTATGGCGATGCGATGTATCGCACGCCCCCCCCAGATCTGCCCTCCCTACTGCTGAAGGAGCGGATCGTCTACCTAGGGCTGCCGCTGTTTTCGGGAGACGACATTAAGCAACAGGTCGGCATTGACGTCACCGAGCTAATTATTGCCCAGTTGCTTTACCTGCAGTTTGATGATCCCGACAAGCCCATTTACTTCTATATCAACTCCACGGGTACCTCCTGGTACGACGGCAATATGATCGGGTACGATACCGAGGCCTTTGCCATCTGTGACACCATCAATTACATCAAGCCTCCGGTTCACACCATCTGCATTGGCCAAGCCATGGGGTCAGCGGCGGTCATCCTGTCCGCGGGCACCAAGGGTTTTCGAGCTAGTTTGCCCCACGCTCGCATTGTGCTTAACCAGCCCCGCAGCGGCGCCCAAGGGCAGGCCACCGACATTGAGATCCGGGCCAGGGAAGTGATTGATAACAAGCGTTCCATGATGGAAATCCTGGCTAAGAACACTGGCAAAACCCTGGAAGAGGTCAGCCGCGACTCTGACCGGATGTTTTACATGAATCCCCAAGAGGCTAAGGAGTACGGCATTATCGATCGGGTGCTGGAAAGCCGTAAAGAACTGCCCAAGGTTCCCGTTGGTGTAGCCAGTTAAAGTGATTGATTACTCCGCTAGTTGACGATCCCTCAGTTTTTACTCGTTTAGAAGGTTGAACAAGCACTATGCCCATCGGTACTCCTAAGGTTCCCTATCGGCTTCCAGGTAGCCAGTACACCCAGTGGATTGACATTTACACTCGCCTGAACCAGGAGCGCATCATTTTTCTGGGGCAGGAAGTCACCGATACTCTGGCCAACTCCATCGTGGCGGCCATGCTGTATCTCGATTCTGACGACAACACCAAGCCCATCTGCCTCTACATCACCTCCCCCGGCGGCTCGGTCACCGCGGGCATGGCTATCTACGACACTATGCAGTACATCAAGTCCGATGTGGTTACCATTTGCTTAGGTCTAGCGGCTTCTATGGGAGCCTTTTTGCTGGCGGCGGGCAGTCCCGGTAAACGGCTGGCCCTACCCCATTCCCGCATTATGATTCACCAACCCATGGGGGGCACCGGGCGGCAACGACTGCAGGCTAGCGAT
>DVEE01000525.1 GCA_015295885.1 Leptolyngbyaceae cyanobacterium M65_K2018_010 | reverse complement strand
TGTCCAGTTCTACCTGGACAAGGCCCGCCAACGGGGCACCCTGCCCGACGGTAAGACCGAACAGCCCTCCGTTAACATCATTGGCCTCACGACCTTGGGCTTTCACAACAACCACGATGGGCGAGAACTGCGCACCCTGATGGCCCAACTCGGCATTGACGTCAACCTGGTGATGCCCGATGGGGCCTCCGTCCACCAGATTCAGGATATGCCCCGGGCCTGGTTTAACCTGGTGCCCTACCGGGAAGTGGGGCTGATGACCGCCCAGTACCTGGAGGCGGAACTGGGGATGCCCTACGTGGACATCACCCCCATGGGTATTGTGGAAACCGCCCGCTGCCTGCGCGCCATTCAAGGCATCCTCAACCAGCAGGGGGCTGCCGTCAACTACGAGGCCTTCATTGACGAGCAAACCCGATTTGTCTCCCAGGCCGCCTGGTTTTCCCGCTCCATTGATTGCCAGAACCTCACCGGCAAGCGGGCCGTGGTGTTTGGCGACAATACCCACGCCGCCGCCATCACCAAAATCCTAGCCCGGGAGATGGGGATTCGGGTGGTGCTGGCCGGCACCTACTGCAAGTACGATGGCGACTGGTTTACCGACCAGGTCAGGGACTACTGCGACGAGGTGCTGATCAGCGATGACAACGGGGCGATCGCCGATCGCATCGCTCAACTAGAACCCGCCGCTATTTTTGGCACCCAAATGGAACGCCATGTGGGTAAACGGTTAGATCTTCCCTGCGGGGTGATTGCCGCGCCCATCCACATCCAGAACTTCCCGGTCGGCTATCGTCCCTTTTTGGGTTACGAAGGGGCCAACCAGATTGTGGATCTGGTCTATAACTCCTTTACCCTGGGCATGGAAGACCACCTGCTGGAAATCTTTGGGGGGCACGATACCAAAGCCGTCATTACCCCTACCATCAGCACCAGCACCGATCTGAACTGGAGTGCCGATGGCCTGGCCGAACTGCAGAAAATCCCTGGATTTGTACGGGGCAAGGTGAAGCGCAACACCGAAAAGTTTGCCCGCGACCAGGGGCTGAGTCAAATTACCGCCGCGGTACTCTACGCCGCCAAGGAAGCCGTGGGAGCCTAGGGTAGGGTCCTATGATCGGATCAGCCCAGCCGATCGACCGGTCGTCCTGATTCTCTAGGGCCATCCGGACAGGGCCTCGGCCGGGATGGAAACAGAACTATCCTCCAGTTTCAGGGCCTGAGCCGCCATGGCCAAGACCAACCGATCCATCTTCCAACTAGGCCACGGCTTGATGGTCAGTTGTGCGGTGTTCGGGGCTATTGCCCTGGCCTCCCAACATCCCTGGATTCAACGCATTGAGGGTCAGGCCCAGTCCTTTCTGCTGAAGCTGCGGGGCGCGGTTCACCCCCCGGACGAGGTGGTGATTTTAGCGATCGATGAATATTCCCTCAGCCAGGGTGAACTCTACCGGGCTAACCCCGACCGCTACCCCTATTTGGCTCCTCTGGCCACCTGGCCCTGGCGTCGCCAAGCCTACGCCACCGTAATCGAACGGCTGATTGCCGCGGGGGCTAGGGCAGTGGCTCTAGATGTGCTGTTAGTGGATCCTAGTGTCTACGGTCCTGAGGATGATGCCACCCTGGCCAAGACCTTAGAGCAACTGGGCGATCAGGTGGCCCTGGCCGCCGCCTATGACGTTTCTGCCAGCGATTTTGGCGAATTCACCAGTCTGTTAGCACCGACCCTACCGGGGGGTAACTATCAGGTCGGCTTAATTAATTTACAACCCGACCTCGACGGCCAACATCGCGCCTTCCCTGACCGGGTTATTGCTACCCTGCGCCGCGACCACGGGTTTTCCGACCAACTGCCGTCCTTTGCCGCCGCCACCCTGGCCGCCGCCGATCAGCCAGTTCCCGTCCAGGCCAGGGATGAACTGTTCTTCTATGGCCCCTCGGGCACCATTCCCACCCTGTCCTTTGTCCAGGTCCTCGACCCGACCAACTGGCCCCTGTATCAGGCTGGGTTTAGGGACAAGATTGTCCTGATTGGCCCCACCGCCGCTTCCTTTCAGGATCTTAAACGCACCCCCCTAGACAACACCATGCCTGGAGTCGAAATTCAAGCCCAGGTGGTGGCCTCCCTGTTAGAAGGCCGGTCCGTCAATCCAGCCCTGGCCAATCCGCTGCTCCGGGGTATCCTCACCGCCCTGGCCATTGGCGCTTTAGGCCTGGGGCTAGGCTACCGCTACCCACAACCCCTGCCTCGGCTAATGGGGTTTCTGGGAGCGATCGCGGGTTGGGGTGCGATCGCCTATCTACTTATGGTGCATCGCGGTCGTCTCATTCCCGTGGCGATTCCCGTCGCCTGTCTGGGCATGGGTGGGGTCGCCTATATTGCCACCGGAGCGATCAGCAATCGCCTGGAAGAACAGCGCCTGCGGCGGACCCTGGAGCGGTACGTCGCCCCCTCGGTGGCCCAGGAAATTTTGAACCAGCCCGAAGACTTTACCAGTCTCACCGTTGGTCAGCGCTGCCAGGCCGCCGTTCTGTTTTCGGACATTCGGGGATTTAGCCGCCTTTCCTACCAACTAGGGGCGGAGGAAACCGTTAGCCTGCTCAATACCTACCTGGAGGTGATGGTAACCGCTATCCTGCAGCACCGAGGTACCGTGGATAAGTTCATTGGCGATGCGGTCATGGCCGAGTTCGGGGCTCCCCTTTCCCAAGGGGCCAGCCAGGATGCCCTCAACGCCGTTCAAGCAGCCCTGGCCATGCGTAAAGCTTTAGCAGACCTGCGCCAAAACCTGCAAGCCCAGGGACTACCGCCCCTGTACCACGGCATTGGCATCAGCTACGGGGAACTGGTGGTCGGCAATGTGGGCTCGGTCAAGCGTCTGGAATACACCGCCATTGGCGATACGGTTAACGTTGCTAGCCGGATTGAGGGGCTGACCAAGTCCATTGGCACCGATATCTTGATCACTCAGCCTCTCTACGACCTGGTTAAAGACCAGGTTATCGCAGTAGACCATGGCCACCATGTATTAGCCGGTCGCGAACAGGAAGCCGTTCAAGTCTATGGCGTAATCGGCCTTAAAGAAGAAGATTGAAAGGGTTAGGACTCTTCCAAGGTTGGCGGCCAACCAGCACCTGATGCCCAAAGGCGAGAAGAAACCACCTGCTAACCTTGACCCCCTGCATCTAACCGGGTGTGGCGTTGCTGATTACAGGTATGAACCGAGGGCTGTGACGCCCCGGGTGTCATAATTGGAGCATTGCAACCTTGAGGCCCTGAGTCAGGGAATCTCCTCTACTTGACTCTGATTTGTGGCTACTCGGCTCAGCAGAATTGCCCTGCTCCGACGATACCCCTGGGGATCAGGAGCCGTCTAACCGTTTAGCCCAACGATTACGGGAGTTGGCCATTGATCTGGATTCGGTTTGAGGAAACTACGGAGAAGGTTGCCGTGACCGGCTCGGACCTCTCAAAGGACAAAACCTATGGTCAACCCAGCCTTCAGACCTTCAGCCCACCCGCGTCGGCCCGTTAGCCCAGCGGCCATCGATGACCT
>DVEE01000247.1 GCA_015295885.1 Leptolyngbyaceae cyanobacterium M65_K2018_010 | reverse complement strand
GGTGGCTAGGGGTTGGGTGGGCTTGAGCGGAGTCTGAACCATAGCAGCAGAATAGTTACCGTTAAGAGTCGATTTCTCAAATCCAACGAGCCAGGATGAGAATTGGGGATGGTTCCCATTCTCCGGTAAGTCGGTCGGGTTTTGGGTGAATCTTTAGGTATCGTATCACCGGATCCCAGGGATCCTCGAGTTTAGCTCGAAAAATTTATGGGAAGCTGGAGCCATATTCTCACCTTGGCTGCTCCGCCCCGCCCACCTTTAGCCTATCTCAAGGTCTATTCCCTTAGGATAAAGCTAGGTTTTATGGAGTGTCCCATGCCCGACGCCCTGATGTATCAGGAAGACATGTACGTGGTGCTGAGGCCCGGCGAGGCGGAGGTATTTATGACTCCGGCGGAGTTGCTGGACTATCTCTCGGCCCTGCTGAGTGATCGCCAGGATGATCTACCCCGTGATCTGCAGCGATTTAGTAACCTCACTGAGCAAGCCATGCACCTGCGAGATACCGCTTGCCAGTGGGCGCTGCAACCGGGTGAAACTCTAGAATGGTACGTTGTGCGACTAGAAAAGCCCTAGTCCCCAAGGCCGCTCACCTGGGCCCAAGCTTTTACCATGGATCTGGAGTAGCAAGGCCGTTTATCGATTCAGACCCTGGAACTGCCACCTGACGCCTAGGGCAGTTCCACCGAGGTGGGCTTGGCAATGTGGGGTAAGCCCCAGCCCAGCTTTTCTCGCAGCACTTTGAAGAACTCCGGCGATCGCAGCCGAATAAACCGGGCCAAATAGGGGGCCTTATCGGTTCTCACCCAGTCCTCCGGCATCACATAGCAACCGGCGTTGCCATCTACAATCATGACGAGGGGGTCCGGGTTGGCCGAATGAATCGTAACCTGCTCCTGGTCAGGGAATACTAACCCCCGCGAAGCCAGGGAATGGGGGCAAATGGGAATCAGTTGGGTGACCGGCACCCCCGGCGTAATCACGGGCCCGCCCGCCGATAGGGAATAGGCGGTCGAGCCCGTGGGGGTTGAGATAATAATACCGTCAGCGGCAATGTCTACGGGCGCATGGCGGCCAATCCCCACCTCAAAGTGGCACATGCTGGTTAGAGGTTCCCGATGGAGCACCATTTCATTTAAGCAAAGGGCTTCCCAAACCAAGGTTTGACCGTGGTAAAGCGTGACCGCCAGCATGGCCCGCTCTTCAACTTCGTAGTCCCCCGCTAGCACCTGATCCATCGCCTGGGGCAGTTGATTCAGGTAGGTTTCCGTTAAAAAGCCCATGTGGCCGGTATTCACCGTTAGCAGGGGAATACCAAGAGGGGCCAACTGCCGAAAGGCCGAAAGCACGGTGCCATCACCGCCCAGGGCCAGGGCAAACAGCATATCCGGGTCAAACTGGGGGGGCACCAGACTATCAATGGGCGTATGACAGATGGGGCGCTCAGGGCTAGAGTAGCCCAGAATGCCCCCTACTCCGGTGGCCAAGCTAACCTCAAAGCCATGACTCATCAGCTTTTCTTGCCACTCAACGGCCGCTTGCTGGGCCACGGGTTTGATGTCGTTATAAATGATGCCAACCTTGGGCACAAGCAGTATCCAACTTCTAGGGAAAGTAAGGGAGTTAGACCAATCCGGTGTCTCACCCCGGCAAAGAGGCCATACCTCCGAGACACGAACATGACTTCCTCCTAGGCTACCGTTTTTTCGACCTTGAGCAAACTGCCAGTCCGGATCACCCTGTCCCTGGGATCTCCAACTGGGCTGGGCTACGTATTTTTCGGCAGGTATGGTACCTATGGAAAGGGATATGCCAATTTCCCTGGCCCCATGACCGCCCCATCGCCTAGACCCGCTGCCCAACTACCACCTTCGCCACTTCTCTCCCTGAAACCGTAGCCTACGTCCGCATTACCCATCAGTCCTGGAGCCAGGGCCAAATTGAGGGTGAGGTGAGAGCGAGCAGCTACGAGTGGCAGTTTCAATGGCGATTTCGCCAGGGGCAATTGCGCATTGAACCCTCCCTAGGACGAGCCCTAATTTGTGAACCCCTCAGTCGTTTTTTAGAACGCTTTGATTATCAACTAGAACCGGGAGGAGACTACTCCTTCACCATTCGTGCCAAGCTCTAGGGTAGCTCCGATGGGATGCCCGCCAATCTAGGTTACCCTGTGCCCTCCATCAGCGGCTGACCGACCTGCCAGGGGCTGTTAGTCTGTCTGAGCTGCTATCTGATCTGCTATTGAAGTAATTGTCATCGGCTAGGGCACTCTAAGGCTAGCGACCCGAAGAGGAGTAGCAGCCTTAGCCTCTATCCGCCAAATCTGCCCTGAGTTCATCAAGTTTTTATACTGGACTGTCCATTTCCATTAGAACTGTATTTCCCTGGGGATAGAGGCTATAAACCCTGGGTGAAACAGGGAATAATTGGGTTAATCTGAGCCTATCCGCTAGGATTTAGATGGGAAAGGTCATCTGTCGGTAAGTTACCCTTTACCAGGCCTGCCTACTCCGGGCTAGCCGCTAGGGACAAGGTCTTCGTCAACGCCGTGGTTTGATACCTCCTTACTGGGCCGAATGAACTACTGTATTAATTTCAATTGTTCTCAACCCCAAAATCCCTCTACGGCGACCCGTTGTCAGGCCTGTGGCGCGGATTTGCTTTTGCAGGAGCGTTATCGGGTGTTGCGAGCCCTGGGGCGAGGTGGGTTTGGCGCTACTTTCCTAGCCCGAGACGAACTGTTGCCAGGCAAACCGCCCTGTGTCATTAAGCAATTACGTCCCTCCGCAGAGGCGCCCCATCTCCTGGATATGGCCCGGGATTTATTCCAACGGGAGGCTAAAATCCTAGGGGAAATTGGGAATCATCCCCAGTTACCCCGTCTCCTTAACTACTTTGAAGTCGGCCAGGAGTTTTTTCTAGTTCAAGAGTTTATTAACGGGTCAACTCTCCAGCAGGAGGTTAAGCAGGGTGGGCCGTTTACAGAAGACAGCGTGAAGGAATGCTTGAGCGAAATTCTGGCCATGGTCCAGTACGTTCACAACCATCGGGTCATTCACCGGGATATCAAACCAGCCAATATCATTCGCCGCAACCAAGATAAGAAACTGGTTCTGATTGATTTTGGAGCTGTCAAAGATAAGGTCAATGCCACCCAGACCTTAGGCTCGGAGCAAACCGCTCTAACCGCCTATGCCATTGGCACCCCGGGCTATGCCCCGCCAGAGCAAATGGCCATGCGGCCTGTTTATGCCAGCGACATCTATGCCCTAGGCGTCACCTGTGTTTATCTGCTTTCGGGAAAAGCGCCCAGGGATTTAGCCTACGACCCGGTGACCGGAGAATTGTTGTGGCGTGATCAGGTGACCGTTAGTGATCACTTTGCCCAGGTTTTGAAGAAAATGCTGGAAATTTCCGTCCGCCATCGGTACCCATCGGCCAAAGCCGTTCTTCGAGACCTGGAACTTGAACCCTATATGGATAGTTTGGCGCAAAACCTAGCTATCTCCGTGGCCCCTCCCCTGGGTAGCAATGGAGAAAACAGTGGCTCCCTGAAGGGCCTCT
>DVEE01000165.1 GCA_015295885.1 Leptolyngbyaceae cyanobacterium M65_K2018_010 | reverse complement strand
CACCACGTCTTCGGTGACGTGGGGAAGCTCCAGCACGTCGCAGAAGCGCTGCAGCAGCGAGAGCGTGTGCGGCGTGGTTTCTACTATGAGTACGGCCAGTGGGTGGATCATGCCATCTATGCTGCCATTCCCTGGGACTTGGGCCTGGCTGAACACCCACCTAGGATAGGTTGGCAACATGCAGTTCGATATTGACTATCTCTTCAACCATCCAGATCAAATCCGACCGGTGGCGGAGTGGATTTACGAGGAATTTTGGAGGGATAAACCGGGGTATAGCGTGGACTTTTTTGAGGCTCGGCTCCGTGAAGCCAATCACCCTGACCAAATACCCCTTTCGCTGCTTGCGATCGCCGATGGGCATCCCGCCGGAACCATCAACCTGATTGCGAACGACGATCCGCAACGGCCCCATCTCTCCCCCTGGTTAGCTGCCCTGGTGGTGGTTCCCCAATACCGCCGGCGGGGTATCGGCACCGGTCTGGTGCAAGCGCTCGGTCGAGCGGCGCGGCGGTTGGGCTATGGCCAACTGTTTTTAGGCACCGACCAACCTACTTTCTATGCTCGGCTGGGTGCCGAATTCTACGAACAGGCCAACGACACCCTGCAAATTATGCGGCTTCCGCTCAGTCTCTAGACCTGGGCAACCCTACTGTCAACCGCCAATGGTGGATCGGGCCCTGGCCCAACCCAAAACCCTATCCAAGCTCTTGCTGATTTTTTCAGCAAACCCTAACGACCAATAGGTTTTGTAAGAAGTGCCCCCTCCCCATACTCCCAACCCCAGTTGTCTTCAGTTTGAGCCAGAGATTCAATTTCTGCGGTCTGACCATACAGTCGCTGGGTCCTCTTGGGGAAACTTCTTTTGGTAAAGATTGGAGTAGATGCTGCCGGCAACAGCAGAAAATAATGCATAGGTTGCGATCGCGGCCAAAATCCCCCGGTCTGGAAAGTTAGCCGTAGCCAGGGCCAGGGCCAGGCCAGCATTGCGTGTGCCGTTGGCCACGGCGATCGTCAACCGGCTGGCTGGATCTGGCCCACCCAAAAAGTGGCCAATCAACAGGCAGGCCGCTGCAAACAATACGGCCCCAACCACCGGTAGTAACCCAATCCTAATCACCTGAGGCAGGGCCACGATCAAAATCAGCAGCAACACCCCTATCAACAAAAAGCTACCTAGCTTAAACACCGGTTGATCGAGATCATCGGCTAACTCGGGAAACCATTCTCGAATCGCCAACCCGGCCGCGATCGGAATCAGTTGGGCCAAAGCCACCTGCCTAAAGACCGTGGCCGGGGCCACAGCCATATCATTGGGATAGATTTGGGCAAAAATGCTCGCCCAAATTGGCACCATGACAACGGCAAGCAGTGCCGTCGTCACCTGAAAACTCCCTGCCAGGGTTGGTAAGGCGCGCCCCTTCAGCAACTTACGATAGATCATTGGTGCCCCAGGGCAGATCGCCATCACGGCCAAACCGACCCTGACCGCAAAGGGCATCGGCACCACCCAGTTGATCAGCATCGCGGCCAGGGGCACCAGCACAAAGGAAGCCAATAGGCACCGCCCCAGGAGCCCCGGACGCCGCCAGAGGTAGGCAATATTGACAAACCCCTGGGAAAGCCCGATCGACAGCATCAGAATAAATAGCGTCAGTTGAGCATAGCTGCTCAAAATGGCTTTTAGATCAAGTTCTATGGGCATGGGGGAACACCTATTCTGCACCGCTATTATGGGTCAAGTTACCAGATTCTAAGATCTAGAAAACGCAGCTCATCTAATAACTTTTGTAAGCCTTGCCCTCTATTCCCTTCAGTTCCTTAATTCTGTCCCAAAATGGGTTGCAACTCCTCTGGTAACGTTCTCACCAAATGCCGTTTGAAGGGAGGCTGGCTAACTGTCTCCACATAGGCCGATCGCAAAAACGGCTCATAGTCAGAGTTTTCCTTGAGATAGACTTCAGCAAAGGCCACGCTCAAAGCTCTGACCAGGGCGCGGCTAAGGTCAAGGGCATCCTCTATGCCCTGTTCCAGGTCGCGATCGAGGTTGAGAATTTGATTGGTGATGCGAGTCAGGTCGGCGGTGTGGGAACTCCCCTCAGCCAGATAAAGATACTTATCCGGCGTTGTTAGCCAGCGAAAGGCATTCACCTGTTGAGGCACGGCGGGGGAGACGACATCAAAAACACCGCCCATCAGCATCGTGGGAATTTGAATACGGCTGATTCCCGACTCACCCAACAGTTGGGAGACCGGACTGTAAGCCACCACCAGTTTTACCCGAGGGTCACGCACCCCGGTTTGGCCCAGGATTTGGGTAACGGTGGGCTGGTCGGTGAGTTCCAGGGCACGACATTCCAGCAACTGAGCGGCATTCAGCAAAATATTCGCCTCTGGAGTACATTGCTGCCGCAGCAGGTCAAAGTCAATGGTGGCCCCGGCCAGAGCTAGGGCGGTATAGCCCCCAAAGGAATGGCCGACCACAGCCACCCGATCCAGATTGATTTTGCCCCAGTATTGGGTCGAGTTAGTGCGGGCTAGCTCATCCAGCAGGCGGGTAACATCCAGCGGGCGATCCAAAAATTCCTGGGGAATAAAAACTTCGTTGGATCGGCCGCTGAATAGGGCTTCTTTTTGTTCGCTGTTGCTGCCAATATGCTCGGGCAAGGCCACCACAAAGCCGTAGGAGGCTAGGTGACGACCAATATCGAAGAAACTGGTACGACTATCGCCCAACCCATGGGAAATGACCACCACTGGCAACTGGCCTCGAATGAGTCGCAGGTTTTGCGGTGCGAAAATCTCGACAGGGTAGGTGCGATTTCGGCTGCTATCCTCAATGGTTAGCGATGTCTGACGGGTGCGGTAAGGCCCAGGGTGGGTGAGGTCGGGTAGGGCAGCTAGATCTAGGGGCGGCGGTAGGGCGGCCTCGGCTACGGACTGGCGGGCTACCGCGTCTAACACGGTCAGGGTTTTTTCGGCCTCGGCGATGACCTGCTCGGTGGCCTGCAGGATCCGGTCTAAATCAAATCTCAGGGTTGTCGTCGGGAACTGCTGGATCACATCCAGTAACGAGATTTCCCCGTCCTCAGCAGCGGCGATCAAAGCGGCCCGCAGGGCTTGCTGGCCATTGTCACCCGCCTCGGTTTTCATCAGGTTGCCAGCGAAAAGGAGGATCTCTTCACCCATGGTCGAGTAGAACCACTGACTAAGGCGGAGCAGATCAACGGTTCGGCTAAAGGTAAGGGCTTCCCGCAGTCCTTGCTGCTGTTCTGGGTTGAGTCGGTTGATGTAGGGAGCTAACGATTCATCGGCCACCCCGGTAGCGGCAAAGTTTTCTAGGGAACTGGTCGGCACAGAACGGCTGAGGGGGCCAAACTCAAAGAAGACTTCCTCGGCGGCTAGCCCCGCCGCAGACCCAAGGGTCATCGAAGCGGCCAGACTGGCCAGCAGAGAGCCGAACCACGCCCATCGCCTGTTGGCGACTGGAGCCCTGTCGCGCCGAGAAGATCGCAATCCTTGGGGTGTCAACACCATGGCCTGTCCTTTGGCGAAAAATTCTTAC
>DVEE01000210.1 GCA_015295885.1 Leptolyngbyaceae cyanobacterium M65_K2018_010 | reverse complement strand
TTCCCCGGCGCGATCGCCCACCTCGCGACGAATCGCCAGGGATTGCTCGTAGTAGCGCAGCGCCTCGCCGTAGTTGCCCTGGTTGTCGTAGACCAAGCCAATGTTGTTGAGGGTGGTGCTTTCCCCGGCGCGATCGCCCACCTCGCGGTAGATTTGGTTGGCGTCTTGGTAGTAAGCCAGGGCTTGCGGGTACTGGCTTTGGTTATCGTAAACCTGCCCTATTCTATTAAGAATGGCCGCTTCCCCGGTGCGGTCTTCAATTTGGCGGGTTAGCGCTAGAGCCTGGGTGTAGGTTTCCAAGGCTTGCCCATGGCCATAGGTGATTTGATAAATTTCGCCCAGGCCACTGAGGGCAGTGGCTTGCCCCAGGCGATTATCAATTTCAAGGGCAATTGCTTGGCTGGCTTCATATTCTGTAATGGCGCTATCCAGCGGGCCAATGACCCGATATACCTTGGCTTTATTGCGCCGTGCGGCTTCTATGCCCAGCTTGTCTTGAATGGCCTCGGCAATGGCGAGTTGCTGCTGGTAGCAGTCCATCGCCTTGGGGTAATTGGCCTGGGCAAAGTACACATCCCCCTTGTAGCTCCAGATTTCACTCTGGCCCAGTTTGTCTTTAATCGCCACCGCCATGGCCAGGCTTTGCTCCTGGAGTGCCAGGGCTTTGGCAGGTTGACCCGTGGCCAGGTAGGTACGGCCCAGGTAGGCCAGGGTCTGGCTTTCTTCTAGTTTGTCCTGGGCGGCTTGGGCCAGGGCCAGGGATTTTTCCAGTTGGAGCTGGGCTTTTTGATATTCGCCCTGACTGTAATACACCTTGCCCAGGTTACCCTCGGCCTGCATTTCGCCCTGGCGGTCTTGCACTTCCTGGGCAATGGCCCGGTGCTCTTGGTGGTGTTCCAGGGCTTTGGGGTAGTTGCCCAGGGTGGCATACATAGTGCCCAGGTTGCCGTTGGCGTAGCCCTCGCCGCGCCGGTCTTGCAGGGTTTTGGCCTGCTCTAGGCTAGCTTCTAAGTAGGGAATGGCGCTGTCAAAGCCGCCCAGCACGTAGTAGGCGTTTCGCACCCGCTGAAGGCCCAGAGTGCCAATGGTTTGTTGTAGGGCTTGGTTAATTTGTTGACCCGCTTCAGTGAGTTCGCCAATTTGATTCTTGAGTTCATCTCTTTCGGTGCGCAGGTTACCGGCCTCAGTACGCAGGTTACCGGCTTCTGTCCTTAGGTTAGTGACCTCGGTACTGAGTCCTTGAAGTTCCTGGTTCTTGGTGGAGAGTTCCAGATTCTGGTTGGCTAATTCACCCTGGACTTGGCCCAGTTGCCCACTCACCTGCTGGAACTGACTCAACGCCTCTTGCCGGGCGACGTTGGCCTCGTTCACCCGCTGGCTAATCTGGCGGTTCACGGTTTCTAGCTCAGTATTTTGCCCCTCCAAGTCGGCGTTTTGGTTCAGCAGTGCGCCGCGCTGGCTTTCCAGGCTCACTTTTTCTACCTGCAGGCCCATCACCCCCAGGCCCGCGGTTCCCTGGTCTAGCACCGCCAGGCGGCGGTCAACCCCGGCCTGCTGGGCCGCCTGGTTGGCCTCTTGTGCCTGGGCTAGCGCTCGCCCGGCTCGGCTAGTGGCCAGCCCTGCCCCCACCAGCGAGAGAGCCAGCATGGTCACCCCCAGGCCTGCCAGCCAACTGGTACGCCGCTGGTTGCGGGCCAGACGGCGCTCAGATACCACCAGGGCCTGGTTAACGCTGTCTAGCTCTTGGCGGGCGTCGGCCAGATCCTGGATTTTCTCCACCAGTTCGTCGCTGAGTTCGTTCAGCTCAAAGTTGGCCTGCTCTAGCTGGGCGCGCAGACCCAGGCTCTGACTCTCCACCAAAAACTGATAGTCGGCCCGGCCCAGGGTACGATTTTCGGCCCAGGTTAGGGCTTCGCTCAGGGCATCCCCCTGCAGCAGGTAGCTGTCGTCCTCCCGGCCCGAGGCTTCCCAGGCGTCGATCGCCGCGGCGTAGGGCCGCAGTTTGGCAAATCCCTGGGCCACCCAGCCCCGGTCAAACACCCGCTGGTAAATGGGGTTATAGACCTCCAGCCGGTTTTGCCGCTCGACCACCAGGCCCGACAGCCGCAGCGCCACCTGGGAGGGGTTGCCATCGTAGGCGAGGCTGCCCTGCTGGACAATTTCGCGGTAAAGGCCCAGCAGCCGGTTGGCCCGTTGCTCGTTGCTGAGAATGCGGTCTTGAATGGTGCGCAGGTGGGGCGGGTCGTCCTGGGATTCCCAGTGGTCCACCAGGCGGGTTTGCACCAGGTGGGCGATGGCAGCGGCCTCCACCGTCTGCAAGGGCTGGCTGGCCGGGGTAGTCTGCACCACGGCATCGCACAGCTTTTGGGTGAGAAAGGGCTGTCCCCCGGTCCAGTGCACAATCTCAGCCAGTACCGCCTGGGGGTTGGCGACGGCCCCGGCCAGTCCTGCAGCCAGGGGCTGGGCCTCGGCCAGGGTAAAGCCCGTGAGCTGAATCGATCGGCCAAGGTTGAAGGGGGTACGGTCCTTGTCTTGGATCAGATCCGCTGGGGTAGCCACCCCCAGTAGGGCAAAGGTGAGGCGGCGATAGGCCGGGTCGTCGGTGCGGCGGTTGTAGCAGGCCCGAATCAGGGCAAAAAAGTCATCCCGCTTGATTTTGGTCAGGCTCAGGATGCTATCGATTTCGTCGATGAAGATCACCACCGGGACGGAAATACGCTCTAGTACCACCTCGCGGAGAAAGTTGCTAAACCGGGTGTGGGGCTTGAGCGGAGCCTGGGCCAACCACCAATCCCACAGGTTAAAGTCGGGCAAAAGCCCCAGGCGACGAAATGGTGGTATCGATGTCGCCACTCAGGTCGAGGGTAGCGCAGGCCCAGCCTTCTTGTTCCAGCCGTTGCTGGGTACGGGCCCTTAAACTCGATTTGCCCATCTGCCGAGAGTTGAGCACGTAGCCGTATTCCCCCTGTTTCAGGGCGGTGTAAAACTCGTCATCGGCCTGGCGCTCAACGTAGGTGGGGTCATCGGGCAGTAGGCTGCCGCCGCTGGCGCGAAAGGGAGAGGGGGGCATGGCACTAACATTTTGAAAAAAGAAGGGCCGTAGGGTGTCGGTGGTGGGAACAGAAACCCACCCCTCGCCCTGGGCTCGGGCGAGGGGATCTAGTCAATTTGATTGAGATCAACACCCATTTCCCTTAATTTAGCCTCTAGGGCCTGATTGCGCCCACGCTCTGGCTGTAACTGGTGGGCCAACCCACTGTGGGTTAAAAAGGTGCCCATCGGCACCCTAGATTGCCAGATTGTCGGGGGTAAGCGGAAACCGAACGGTTAACCTTGATTAACTCCCAGCCGACTGCGAAAGTAAAAGCGGTAGAGATCGCCCAGGGGTTCTACCCGATCGCCCTGCTTGCGAATTAGCCCCATGCTCTTGAGCTTAAAGGTGGCCTGATCGTCAATTTGGATGGGCTCATCAACGGCGACCACCGTTCGCATAGCCTCACGCAGATCAGGATGGCTGGTCAGGTTTTCGAGGTGGTGGCGCAGGTGCTCGATTTTGACCTGACGCCGCAGCTGTTTGACCGTC
>DVEE01000237.1 GCA_015295885.1 Leptolyngbyaceae cyanobacterium M65_K2018_010 | reverse complement strand
AGGGGCACCGGGTCGATCGCCCCATCCAGTTCCGGCAGGGCATAGAGCACCACGCTCTGCAGGCCGCCAACGCCCTGGCGCGTCCAGGAGGCGATGTCTTGGATCAGCAGCGGCGCGGAGACCAGGTAGGGCACATTCTTAGCCCTGAGGATGCGCTGGGCCACCGCCACCTGGCGTCCGGCTTCCATCGATCCGGCGGGACCACCCACCAGGGGAAACCCAATGGTAGAGACGATCGCATCTACCCGTACCGCCTGCTCCGATAGGGAGGGGAACTCCACCTGGCCCGCCGCCCGCTGGGCCTGTTCGTAGTCGGTGGTGAGCCAGTCGCGTACCGCCACATGACCTTCGACCCCGTTAATGAAGATGGGGATAGGCACCAGGCCAGCCGCTTCAAAGGCGCGAATCAGTTGGGGAATGTAGGGTTGGTGGGTGATAACGTGCTTGCGGTACAGCAGCACCGCGACCTGGGGTGGTGCGGTGGTGGCGTGGATGGGTGGGTGGGTGGATGGGTGGTGGGGTGGTGCCCCTGTGCCCGCCCTGGGTGGAATGGCGTGGATGGGTGGATGGGTGGTGGGCGGTGCCCCTGTGCCCGCCCTGGGTGGGGTGGCGTGGATGGGTGGATGGGTGGTGGGGGTTGCCTCCGCGGTGCCCATAGGATAGGAGTAATACCAGTCTAGATAGGCCTTGGGGGTATCAAAATAGCCCTCGTAATCGGGATGCACCAGGCCCATACCCGGGGTTTCCACCACGGGGGGAATCTCGCCAACCGGGAGATTGAGGTAGCGATCGCCCAGCACCCAACAGAGGGCGGCCACATTCTCCGGCCCCCCGGCATTCCAGTAGCCGTAGAGAATCAGCCAATTCCTCAGGTCTTGCACCTTGCGGGCGGGGATGAACTTGAGCAACTTCGGGCCAATTTTGAGAAAGCTCAGATAACCGGCCAGCTTGTCTTCTTCCTGGCCACTGCTGAACTTGCTGAGAATAAACTTCACCGGCTTGGGCATGCCCTTGGGCTGGTCGCCAATGGAGAATTTCCCTAGCTGGGTGAGGGCCATCAGTTCTAAGGCCGACTCAAAAATTAGGCGAATGGGGATTGCCTGCACCCGTTGCCGCAGCCACTGCACTTGGTCGTAGTCGAAGATCAGGCTAGCGAAGAAGACCTCTGCTCCAGTCAGGGCGGCGGCGATCGCATCGGGTTGGGCGGCCAGGTCGCGATCGCTAAATACCTGCACCTCTAGATCCGGACATCGGCTCTGGGCCAGTTCTGCCGCCTGCCGATACAAGCCCGTATTAAAGGATTCAAACCCCACCAGGAAAACAATTCGCGCCATAGCCGTTGCCACTCCTGGATGATGACTCTAAGGCCAAAGCCTATTTTGATCTTATCGAGGAAATTGACCTAACATCAGCAGCTTTCATAAAGCTTCTAGCCACCCGGGGGGTTCGGCCTGAGCCATCAGGTCAATCCTTGGCCTTGGGGGGTAGCTCAAAGGGTGTTGCCAATACTCTTGAGAATTTGAATAACCTGTTGCGCTTCACTGGCTACGGTGTAGAGCGAAAAGGTGCGAGATAGGCCATAACAGCGGTTGGGCCGAGCGGTTAACTTCAAAAACAGAACTTCATCACCATTGGTTAACAAGCCGAATAACGGGGAGTCAGTCGTTCTCCTGACTTGAATCTGTCCCACCTACCCACCCCCTCACCCCCTCACTACCGATCACCACCGGGCTCTTATTTTCCCGCTGATCCCTTATGCCCGCATCCCAAGCCTCTCTTCATCGGCATTGAGTCGCTGGGGGAATGAAACTCGCTTGCCCTTGGGAATGCTCAAGTGATAGTAAGGTATGGCTCCCATGGCAGATCCCCTCGACAAAGCTGCACTCGGTACCCTGGGCGAAAATCTAGTTGCCCACTGGCTCACCAACCAGGGCTGGCACCTGCAGGCTCGGCAGTGGCATTGCACCTACGGCGAACTTGATTTGATCCTGGCAAAAGGCCCCGCTAATGCCACCGGCCACCTAGCCTTTGTGGAAGTCAAGACCCGCAGCCAAGGCAACTGGGATGCGGACGGGTTGATGGCTATCACCCGAGGTAAACAGGCCAAACTCTGGAAATCGGCTCAAATCTATCTGCTCAAGCATCCCCAATGGGCCCAAGCCACCTGCCGCTTTGACGTTGCTCTAGTCGCCTGCCGCTTCCAACCCACCCCTGCTGCCCCCCCAAACCGGCACCTCAAACTGGAGGATGGTCGCTACCTGGTGTTGCAAGACTATATTGAGGCGGCTTTTGAGGCCATAGGCCACTAGAAAGACAAGACCGGCTTGTGACTGCATTCCAGCTAATACCGCCCTGCCCAGCCAGTACAATGGAGAAGTCTGTTGGGTTGACTCTGCCATGACTCAAAGCCTGGCCATTTCCAAACATATCCTCACGATGGCTGCCGTTCAACAGCGATTTGGCCTAGTCCCTAGTTCAGATCCGCAATTTTTCTCAGAATGGGCCAGCGCCCTACCAGAGTTAACTCCGACTGAAATCAACACCCTCGACCAAATCAAAGCTCGGTTCGATCGCCACAGAAATCAGGGCCCCTTGGCCGAAGGCACCATCAATCAACTCCTCATTTCTCCCCTGCTCACCCTGGCAGGCTTATATGATGAACCCTTCTTTGTCTCTACAGAGCCCAGCCTAGAAATCGAATTAGAAGACCACAACGAAATCCTACGCGGACGCATCGATACCCTGATCGTCCAGCAGCAGTTTTGGGTACTTGTCCTTGAATCTAAATCAACTATTACCTTCTCCATCGCCCTGCCTCAGGCCCTAACCTACATGATGGCTAACCCTCAGCCCGATCGCCCAGTTTATGGGCTCATTACCAATGGCGATGAATTTATGTTTATTAAAATGCTGACTCAAGGGTTACCCCAATACGACCTTTCCAACGTCTTTTCATTACTGATTCCTCGCCGCAACCAACTGTGCGAGATCCTTCAAATTCTTAAGCAGATTCGGCAGATCATGCTGTCCTCATCAGAGGTAGTTTGAACAGTCACCATGGGCAGCAAACCAGACCTGGGATAACCCTTTTCAAATAACCCTAACACTGCATGGTTACCCCATCACCTTCTCCTCCTTCGTGGTCTCCTCTGCTTTCATCAACCGCCTTCCCAGGGCATCCGTGATCAGGTGGGACAGCAACCCCATGGGGCCAGCAAACAGGGTCAGCGCTAGGGAGTGGCGGGTAAACAGGCCGCTGTCTTGCCCTTGCCAGTAAATCCAACGGCCGACAAACAGATCAAAGGCCAGGTAGTGCACCCAGCCAGTAGCGGTGACATGGGGATTGGCAAACAGAGCGGCCAGATCCCCCAGACTGAGGTTAGGATCAGAGAACGCCTCCAGACCCTCCACATTGCTAAAGCTGGTGATAAACAGGAATAGGTAGAGCCCTGCCAAGGTCGCGATGGGCAACAAAGAAGCCATGACGGTGCGGGTTAGCTTGGCATTGGGCACCAGTATCATCAGGGCCCAAAAGGGTAGCACAAACAGATTGGCGGCACTGAACAACTGTTCTAGAAGATTGCTATCGATA
>DVEE01000524.1 GCA_015295885.1 Leptolyngbyaceae cyanobacterium M65_K2018_010 | reverse complement strand
AAGCCGTGAGGCCAGCCGCCAAAACGGGAACCCTATTTCCATGGTGGGGGCACCTCTCCGTCAGCCCCGGCATCGGGTGTCGGGGCCTAAAGGTTAAGAAAGATTAATTTTCCCGGTTATGGGGCTGTGGAAAATCAATCTTTTTTTGTGGAAAAGCAGCCCATTTCCCGTGGACAAGCAGCCCATCCATGGGGATAGAAACCGAGCAACTTCCACGGTTGTGGAAATTCCGACCAGTTCCCCACAGGTTTTCCCCACCGAGTTGAAATCTCAAATTAAGCCTAGGCAAGCAATTGGGTCGTTTTCCTCAGTTTCCACAGGGCCTATTACTATAACGATCTTTTAAATTTTTTCTAATCCAGAAGCCCCCAACCCTGGGATGAAGCCCTGATTGATAGCCCAACAGAACGGTGATAGGATGAGCGTCCAATCGTCACCAGAGGCTTGGAGGAAACCTCAGAGTCCTGGAACTGAGGGATTTTGAAAGGGTCACGGGAAGCCCCGAGGATCGTTATTTTGCTCCACCTCTAAAGATGGGATACTGCTAGCAACCCCGCTCAAACCTAGGCCAACCTAACCCCAGGTTGGGTGCTCTGGCTGGGTTAGACGGGTTCTCCTTGACCGCTGCCTTACACCGCATCCAGCCCCCTACTGCCATGAAGTTTGCCTGTTCTCAAAGCGAGTTGAATAACCAGTTATCGTCCGTCAGTCGAGTTGTACCAACCCGACCCAGCCGACCTGTTTTGGGCAATATTCTGGTTAAGGTCGATGCCGACAGTCAATCGGTGACGCTGATTGGCTTTGATGAAGTCCTAGGGATTGAAAGCCGCTTTGATGCCCAGGTAGATGAGTCGGGCGTCGTGACCTTACCCGCTAAGCTGTGGAGTGATATTGTCTCTCGCCTGCCCAACGAAGACATCACCCTAGAGACCAACGAAGGGGGGACGACGGTTACCATTACCAGCTCTTCTGGGCACTACGAGGTGCGGGGGCTGAGTGCCGAAGACTATCCGGCCTTACCCACCGTGGAGGCTAGGGATGCGATCGCGCTACCTGCAGAAGCCCTGCTGGATGGCCTCAAAGGCTCTCTTTTTGCCACCAGCAGTGATGAAACCAAGCAGGTACTGACGGGGGTTCACCTACTATCGGAAAGGGATACCTTGGAGTTTGCCGCCACCGATGGTCACCGCCTGGCGGTGGTGCAAACCCTAGATGAGTCTGGGGCCACCCGATCCACAGAAGTGACCGGGATGAATGTCACCGTACCGGCTAAGGCCCTACGGGAACTGGAGCGGATGATTCAAGCCTATACCTCCAACCAACCGGTGCTGGTACGCCTGGACGAAATCCAAGTGTTATTTGATTTAGGCCCTCAAAAGCTGACTACCCGTTTGTTAGAAGGTCAGTACCCAAACTACCGCCAGCTCCTGCCTAAGCAATTTGCCCGCCAGATCACCCTCGATCGTCGGGTACTGATGGCCAGCCTGGAGCGTATTGCCGTGCTGGCCAGTCAGAAAAACGACATCATCAAAATTTCCTTGAACAGTGCTAGCCAGGTCGTGTCGTTGTCGGTAGAGGCCCAGGAAGTGGGCAGCGGCCGGGAAGATTTACCCGCCCAAATCAGTGGTGATGACTTAGACATTGCCTTTAACGTGCGCTACCTGTTGGATGGGCTGAAGGCCTTTGACAGTAACGAAGTGCAAATGCAATGCAACGCTGCCACCAGCCCGGCGGTACTCACCCCCCTGGGGGAAACCAAGATCACCTACCTGGTCATGCCCGTCCAGATTCGCGGTTAGCTCAGAGTTCTACCTTCGTTCATTCTGGCATGCTGGCCCATCTCTACAACACTGATTTCTACGCCTGGACCCAGAAGCAGGCGGCTTTACTCAAAGCCCATGATGGGTCTGGTCTGGATGTAGGAGTCTAGTGGGGGAAGCGGATCTGGCGGACATGACGGTTCTGAAACCGGGGCCGGATGAAGTTTTGTTAAAATCAAGGCACTCTTGATCCTGGGTTAACCATGGCGAAGCCAGTTTTAATCACCGGCGCTTCCAGTGGCATTGGCTATGAGTTGGCTAGGGTCTGTGCGGCCCACCAGCACGATGTCATTTTAGTGGCCCGTCGGGAAGACCGGTTAAAGGACTTAAAGGAAAAACTAGAGGCGGCCCATGGGGTGCAGGTGTGGCCCTACCAGGCCGACCTGACCGAGGCCACCGCCCGTCAGGCCTTGTTGGATTGGACCCAATCCCTGGGGTTGCCGCTCTATGCCCTGGTGAATAATGCCGGGTTTGGCCACCTGCAGTTTTTTGCCGAAACCGACTGGGAACGACAAAATGCCATGGTGCAACTCAACATCGTGGCGCTGACTCACTTAACCCGGCTCTTTCTACCGGGGTTCATCGCCCAGGGGCAGGGGCGAATTTTGAATGTGGCTTCTACGGCGGCCTTTTTGCCGGGGCCGTACATGGCGGTGTACTACGCCTCCAAGGCCTACGTGATGTCCTTTACGGAGGCGATCGCCAGTGAGCTAGAGGGCACCGGTGTCACCGCGACCACCCTCTGCCCCGGACCGACCGAATCGGAGTTTCCAGACCAGGCCCAGATAGGGGAGATGGAACTGTTCAAAGGCAAGTTACCCAGTTCTGCGGAGGTGGCAGTTTTTGGCTATGAGGCGATGGAACGGGGACAACGCATTGCTGTCCACGGCATTACTAACCAAATGTTGACCCTATCGACCCGGCTGTTGCCGTCCAAACAACTGGCAGCCATGATGAAGAAACTACAAAAGCCAGGCTAGGGAAGGGGCTGCGGAGGTTCGACGGAGATCTGTGGAAACGAGGTTGGAAGAGGCTTTGCGGGAGCATTTGGAGCAGGTGGTGCGCGATCGCGATCCCTACCTGGCTTCGGCGGGTCATTTCTTTGTGCAGCAGTATATCCAGCACCAGTTCGCCCAATGGGGTCCAGTTGAGGCCCATACCTTTGAGCATCGAGGCCGACGGCACACCAACTGGGTTTTGCACCTACCCGGACAAGATCCAGATCGGCCTCCCATTTTGGTGGGTGCCCATTACGATGCGGTGCCCGGTTCCCCTGGGGCCGATGACAATGGCACCGGGGTGGCGGTGTTGCTGGAGTTGGCCAGGGCTTTTTCGAGGGTTGCACCGCGATCGCCCCTGCGCCTGATCGCCTTTGATCTGGAAGAATCTGGCCTGATCGGTAGTCGCCATTACGCTGAGGATCTGCACCAACGGAACGCACCTCTGCGGCTGATGATCTCGCTGGAGATGCTGGGCTACTGCTGTCATCAGCCCCACTCCCAACGCTATCCCCCCGGGCTGCAATACCTATATCCCAGCCAGGGCAACTACATCGCCCAAATCGGTTCCTGGACCACCATCCCAGAGATGGTGCGACTGTGGCGGGGGTTTCGGTCAGCGGGGGTGCGCAGCCAGTGGTTGCCGGTGGTGCAGCAGGGCCGACCGGTGCCCGATACCCGCCGCAGTGACCATGCCCCCTTTTGGGATTTAGGCTATCCCGCCATTTTGCTGACCGACACGGCAAATCTCCGTAACCCCCACTACCATCAGCCCAGTGATACCTTAAATACCCTGGATCTCTCTTTTCTAACCCAGGTCGGCCTGGGGCTCATCCAGGGACTGAGGGGACTATAAACAGGTTCAAAGTAGGGTGCTTTAATCCTAGGTTTTTAGATCCCTGGACTGGCCAGGTTGCGAAAGCGGGTGAACTGCGGCTCGAATAGCAGCTTCACGGTGCCGGTGGGGCCGTTGCGATGTTTGGTGACAATGACCTCAGCGATACCGCGATCGGGGGTATCGGGATCGTAGTATTCCTCGCGATACAGCATCATAATCAAATCTGCATCCTGTTCTATGGATCCACTCTCCCTTAAATCACTCATCATCGGACGTTTGTTGGTGCGGGATTCGACCCCCCGGCTGAGCTGGGAGAGCGCAATAATAGGGACATTCAGTTCGCGGGCTAGCCCTTTGAGCGATCGCGTAATCTTCGACAATTCCTGCACCCGGTTATCACTGCCCCCCTCCATCAGTTGCAGGTAGTCGATCAAAATGAGCCCCAGGGCGCCCCCCTGTTCTGCTTGCAAGCGACGGCACTTGGAGCGCATCTCCGTGACCGAGATGTTGGGCGTATCGTCGATAAAAATCGGCATTTGGGACAAAATGCTGATGGCGTGGCCGAGCTTTTCCCACTCGTTTTGGGCAATCCGCCCGGTGCGCAGGCGGCTGCTTTCCATTTCCACTTCACTGGAGAGCAGGCGGTAGACCAGTTGTAGCTTCGACATTTCCAGGCTGTAGATGGCTACAGGGAGTTTCTGAAGGGCGGCGATATTTCGAGCAATGTTTAGAACGAAGCTTGTTTTTCCCATTGACGGTCTGCCCGCCGCAATGATCAGGTCAGATCGCTGAAAACCCTGGGTCATGGCATCCAGGTCGTAAAAGCCACAGGGCACACCGGGGAGGACGACGCCCAGCGATCGCTGCTCAATTTCTGCAAAGGTGTCGATCAAAATGTCTGAGGTGGCCGTTAGCCCCCCCTGGGGCCGCACCTGGGTAATGCCAAACAGCTTTTGCTCCGACTGGTCCAGCACATTTTCCAAGGGAATGCTGGTGTCGTAGCCGAGCTGGGCAATTTCGCCGCCGGTTTGAATCAGCACCCGGCGAGTGTACTTATCCATCACCAGGGTGGCGTACTGGTCAATGTTGGCGGCACTGATGGTGCGATCAACCAGTTGGGCCAGGCGAGCTTGTCCCCCCACCTTCTCCAGCTTGTCGTGGTCCTTCAGCCAGACGGTAATTGTCATTAGGTCCGTCGGTTGGCCCTTGGCGTGAAGGTCGAGGGCGGCCCGGTAAATATCCTTGTGGGCGCCAATGTAAAAGGCATCGGGGGAAAGAATTTCCATCACCCGGCCAATGGCTTCAGGATCAAGCAGGATGCCACCTAGAATGGCCTCTTCGGCCTCAATATTTTGAGGCGGCAGACGGTCATTCACCGCATCGAACTGCAAGTTTTGCACCATAGGGCAAGGGATGGATGGGTAGATGGGTCAGGGATTTACGATTACACCTCGTTGGGGTCAATGCCCAACTCCCGCAGCTTCTCCGCCAGGCGCTCGGCCCGCTGGCGCTCGGTCTCGGCCCGCTGGCGTTCCGCTGCCTGCCCTTCTGCCCCGGTGGGAATCACCCGTCCTTCCGAGTCGCACCAGCGCAACCACAGCCGGGGGGTTTCTTCTTCGTAGGGCCCTACCCAGAGGGTTAACCCGAGCCCGACGCGGTCTAGCCAAACCGGCTGGCCAACCCTGGTAATGCCTGACGAAAAGGTCAGCTCAGTGTAACCCGTGGGAGAAATCGTCCAAACCCGTAACCAAGCACCCCCCATGTCCTGTTCCCCTTGAATTTGCTGAAGGGGGTCAAATACCACGTAGTAAGGCACGCCAATTTGGGCGTAAATGGCCTTTTTGCTGAGTCTCTTACCTTTGCGCTGGGACTTTTGACTGAGGCTGAGCTCATCGCCCTCCTGATTGGAGACAATCTCGATACAGACATCGGGCACCTTGCCAAATTGCCAGACAAAGTAAGTCCGATTTTCCCGTTGAGAGAGGTCTTCAGCCCGCTTTACCCCTAGGCTGAGTAAGACGTCGGGCACGATGGGGTCGCCCTTGAGCTGGTAAAACAACCCCACATCTGCCTCGGCAATAAACGGTAGGGGAATTGGCGTGGAACTGTAAAGTGCGTCAATCAGCAGACGCTGCTGCTGGGCCGATTGGAAATTGTCCACAGGGGTGTCGTCTTCAATCTCCAGGTGACTGATGTCGAGCGCAGTGACAATCCCGTCAGGGTGCTCGTCTGAGGTTTCGAAGGTCAAGGGTTCCGAATTGAGTAATGGTTGAGTCATAAACGACCCTCAGCATCCAATGGCTGGCACAGATGATCCTATAAGTATAGCTTTGGACACTTGTCCCGATTCTGGACCATAGCGCTGGTCAGATGGCTTAGAACTGCGTTGGCTGATTACTGCTGCTGAAATGGCCATAAAAACGACCCCGACAGCCAGGAAGCCAGCCACCGGGGTCATTTTTGATGGGATGCCCTACTCGGCAATCACTCGCAGGTTCACCGTGGCGGTCACTTCCGGGTGGAGTTTGACTTCCGCCTGGTACTCGCCCAATTTGTTGATGTCAGGAACGGTAATATCCCGGCGATCCACGTCTTTGCCCGATAGAGACTTGATCACCTCGGCGACGTCAGAGGAGGTGACGGTGCCAAAAATCGCGTTGTTTTCACCCACCGGCTTTTGAATGGTGAACATGCCAATGGTGGCCAGGGCTTTCTTGGTAGCCTCGGCAGCCTGTTTAATCTCCAGCAACCGTTGCCGTTCGGCCTCTCGGCGCCGCTCGACCTGCTTGAGGACGCCAGGGGTGGTACGCACCGCCTTGCCGTTTGGAATAAGATAATTACGAGCGTAACCCGGTGCGACCTCTACCAGGTCACCGTTTTGGCCCAGCTTGCGAATGTCTTCGGTGAGAACTACCTGTACCCGTTTTGCCATGATCTCTCTCGTATAGCCCAGTTGACTATACTACCTAACCCCCTTGCGCCTTGGCAACCCTCTGCCTCAACCCTATGGTGAAACTCCTCTTTGCAGTGATTCCGGCCCTCTGGGTGGTGGCGATCGCGATCATCGCCGTTCAAAATGCCACGCCCGTATCGATCCGGTTGCTGAATCTGCAGTCCATTGAAATCCCCTTGGGGGTCGTGCTAGCGTTCTGCGCGGCGGCAGGCATGGTGGTGGCGGCGATTTTACTACTGGTGCTGGGGGGCAAGCCCCTGAAGCGATCGGCACGACGGTAGAGACCGCTTGAAATTTCTAAGGATGGTGGTTGGATGGCGCTTGGGTCTTCAATCAAATTCGACGACTGACCCCAAGTTGAACCCGTGGGCCAGAAAAATAGCTTCAATGCGCTCCCGGGGCAGCCAGGTGAGCTGGGCAAACTGACCCGCGAGACCATGGAGGGTAGTGCGCGATATCGACCTTGACCCTGGGTTCTGCAAGTTGACTCGCTCATCTCTAGCATCATGGGCCCGGAGAATAAATTCTGCCAGCATCCGCACGTCGCCAGGCCACAGGATTTCGACCTCCTCTAGCTGGGACAAGTAGACGGGTTTGGGTCTGCTCCTAGGCACTATCGTCACCACAACACGGCAGGGAAGCAACCAAGGCTCTAGAACCAGCCTAGGGCAATTTCTCTGGAAGTATCATAGCGATAAGGATTTCTTTGCCGCCGTGGATCGCACCCAGCTCTTTGATGCCCTTAGCAACCTGCCGCCCGCGGCCTTCGAGCGGTTGCTGATTGCGGTGCAGATGCCCCGAATGAACCGGGCCGGGGCAGCGGCCAAAATTGGCGAACAGGTCAGTGCTTTGCTGGAATGGGCTGAGAGCCCACTGGGGCCGGGGGTGGAGACTATCGAACGTCACCTGGCTGAACTAAATCATGTTGAGTTTGATGCCTATCTGCGATCGCTCATCGCCACCTACGAGAAATGGTGGGATATTTATCCTCTAACTGAGGTGATCTCTGCACAACACGCTACTTTCATGCTTGAGCAGATAGCGCAAACTGAGGAGCAAGGAAGAGAAGATCCCACCAAGAAAGAGACTGTACTTTTGCCGCAGTTACTCCAAGGGATTATTGACTATGCTGAATCAGAGCCTGTCTTGTTGGTCGGTTCTCCAGGCATGGGGAAATCAACCACATTGTTACGACTCTTAGCCGTCTTAGCAAAACAAGAGCTTCAAAAGCCCACACCTCGAATTCCTGTTTTGGTAAGGCTGAAGGATTATCAGTCATCCCTTTCTAGTCCTGAAGATCTTTCAGGGATGTGGTCGATTATTGACATCCAAAACTGCTGTAAGTTTTACAACTACGAAATCTGGCAAGAAGCGGAGGCAGTTCAAAATTCAAAATTAGAAATTCAAAAATCAAAGCAAGGTGATGCTTCTGGGCAGGCGATCAACCAGTTTCCCAATGCTACCGAAGTTAAAATCTTTGAGCGGGTTGAACATTACCATGAGCATCCCCCAGGCTCAAACCCATAGTCGATAAACTATCTCATAGCCCTTTACTGAGACTCATCCCATGACCACCTTAACCGTCTCCCTCCCAGAAGCGCTAACCACTTACCTGCAAGAACAATTGGCATCGGGCCAGTACAACACCGCTGACGACTACATTCAAGCCCTCATTCAACAAGACAAAGCCCGCAAAGACCACCTCGAACCTCTCATTCTCGAAGGGTTAGCTTCCGGCGATGCCACTCCTATGACCACCGCCGACTGGGAGACTATCCGCGCTGCTGTTCGCCAAAATCAAAGCGATCGCCCCCAAAATGGCTAACTTAACCAAACGCCCAATCGTCATTCAAGACTTGATCGCCCATGCGACCTACATCAGTCTTAATAATCTCGACGCGGGAGATCGCTTTCTCTATGCTGCCGAGGCGACCTTTCAGCGCATTGCCGAACTACCTGCGATCGGTAAGCTCAGCGGCTTCATGACTCCAACACTTGCCCAAATACGGCAATACCCTGTCAAAGGCTTCAGTAAGTACATCATTTTCTATCAGATTCAGCCTGAAACAGTGGAAATTATTCGAGTTCTTCACGGTGCCCAAAATCTGGAATTTATTCTTGAACAGGAGCCACCCCCATGACAGAAACCTCAAAATATAATTTCCCTAAAGCCGAGAAAGTACAGGTCTTTGAGCAGGTCGATACCTACATCGAGACGCAGCATAACTACGCAACCGATCCATCGGTGCAAGCGGCCATAACTGATCTGCAAACTCTAATTATTCAACTTCAAACCCAGCATCCCAACGTCGCTAGTGAACTGGAAGCCTTAGCTGTTATTGATGCAGAGTTCACTGAAATCCAGCAATCCCCCACGCACAAACTGGTGACCCTCCGCCAACAGTTGCTCAATCCCGAACGTCATCTCCAAGCCACCAAAGCAACGCTGGGAGAAATTGCCAAACACTACCTGGAGGAAAGCGTTTGGGCCAAAGCGGCCATCACCTACCTCGATACCCTGAGTACAACACCCGATAGAGGAGCTTACGGGTAGATCCGCCTTCATGCCCAGGGAGAACCGCTATAGTCTGAGAATAATTTTGTGGGTAGTGAGGATTCTGAGCATGGGGTGGGGAGACTGGGTCGGGTTCGGGCGGGTGCATGGGCGTTGGGGGAAACGAATCGGGCTGGCGATCGCTACGGCGATGATGGTTTTTGGGGTAGCCCTCCCATTCAGCCCCGCGGCCCCCGTAGCCGATGCCCCCGTAACTGACTATGACCTGGCCCAGACGGCCCCCTTTAACCAAATTACCTCCTACCCGGCGCAGCCCCTGCCCACCTCCCCCCAGTTGCGGCCCAACGGCAACTGGACCGGGCGGCTGATTCTGCCCACGGAGCCAGACTACGCCGCCGACCCCGGCGATTGGGTCTGGATAGAGATTTGGCATGGGGCCGAGGGCTTCCCTGACCTCACCGGGCAGATCATTAAGCTGGCCTGGAAGCCTAACCCCAGGCTTGAAACCTACCTGCAGACCGTCACCCGCGATGTGGCCTTTACCCCCCAGGCGGAGCGATCGCTGGCTCGCGGTAACGTCCTACCCACCCGGTTAAACGGACGCCGCCAGGTGGGGCCGCTGCAATCTCTAGCGGGGGCTCGTCCCAAGGATGACGTCACCGTGCGGATTGACGAGGCGGATCTAGTCTTTGAGGGCGATCGCCCCGTGCTGTTAACGGGTTTAGAGCCGACCCAAATTACCGGACAAGAGTATGGCCTGGTGAAAATTCTCGGCCCCGATCTATCGGTACAGGCCCCTTTACCCCAGCAGTGCCCCGGGGCGCCCCCCTGCCCAACGGAGTTTTTCCGGGTGCAGTTTTTTAACCCGGCCGCCAAAAATTTTACCGGTCCCATAGGCACCGTGCGCATTCCCCAGCAGCCCATGGTCAGGGGAGAGCGATTTTTTTCCAACCTGCGGGATCTGGCTCGCTCCCCGGCCGGAGCAGCGGGCTGGTATATCTACGGCTCCCGCGATCGGCAGGGGGTGTTTACGGTCCAGTCCCTTATGCCCCGCGCCCTGTTTCAACTTCAGCCGAGCCAGGTGGTGCTGGGTGAAACCGCCGGCTTGAACTATATCAACCGGCAAAACTGGCGGGATACTCCCCAGCGTAAGGGCACCCTGCAACGGGTGCTGGTCAGCCCCAATCAGCAGACGGCTGAGGCCGCCCTGGCCCAATGGCAGGAGGGCGACTATGCCTTAGTGATCCATGCCTTTGGCGGCATTGGCGGAGAAAATGCGGAGCCCACCCCCATGGGCACGGTCACCGGCCATTTTGCCTACGGGCTGGCCCGAGTGGTACGAGAGCCGATTACCCAGGAGTTGCAGTTTCGGTTTCAGTACCATCAGGTTTACGCCCAAAACCCCAACGCCATTCTGTCTGGAGCCCACGACTGGGCCGACTATATGGGGGATATGCAGCGGGGTTGGTTAGGGCAGCGACCGGTGTCGGATGTCATCGTCAAGCTGGATTCCTTTATTGCCCCCCTGCAATTTGGTGACACCCGCATTTCCCTGTTTCGGGAACTGATGATTCAAACCCAGATTATGATGGCTCGCTACCGCACCGGCGATGGTACTGGGGTGGCCTCGGTGACCCCGGCTACCTCCTGTGTGCAAGATTCTAACCAGGCCCTTTTCATTGCTACTCAACAGGTGCGCCGCCAGATTGAAGAAAATCCTGAGATTGTCCAATGGGTGTTGCAAAACCCCGATAGCCCAGAGGCTCAGCGGGCGATGCAATTTGTCGCCCTGGGCAGAGCCCTGAGAGACATGCTCACCCCCTATGGGGTAATTCGCCCCGACTGGGAAAATAATGCCGAATCCCTGGCAGGTATTGTGCCCCAGGGAGACTTTATCAGTGATCAAGGGTTGTTGGCGGGGGCCCTCAGCTGGCAAAGCATGATGCCCCGCTGGAGCCATGACCAGGTGGCTCGCATCTTTTTAGAGCACGGTGCCCAGCTCTGGTTCCTGCGCACCAACATGGCCGGTGGGGATGATCCCCGCATTGAACCGATCCCACCGACGGGATTGTTTGGGTTGATTCCGGTGTTGGGGCGATCGGCCCAGCGCTTTGCCGATGCCTTTGCCACTGGGCTGAGCTGGCCGATGGGGGGACTGGGGCTGATCGTCCTGGGGCTATATGGCTGGCTGGCCGTGCCCTACGGCTGCCGTAATGGCCTGTTGACCTGGCGGTGGGCGCAGGTCAATCCGCTGAAGTTAGTGCTGGGATCCCTGGGGCTGTTTCTGGTGGCCTTGGTAGAAGAAACGGTGTTTCGGGTGATGATCTTGCCCCATCCCGTCGAAGGCATAGCAGGAGGGCCTTGGCTGCTCTGGGGCCTAGTCAGCTTTGGGTTGTTTACCCTGTATCCCTGGCTGTTGGGCAAGACGCTGCTGCAGCGGGCTCAGCCGACCCTTTGTAGTCCTCGATTTTTGGTGTTGGTGGGTTGGCTGGGCCTATGCTTAATTGGACTCTACTGGATCACCGGCTCCCTCTGGCTGGTGACGTTAGTGCACTGGATTGTGGCTCTGGTGTGGATCTATGGTCTGGGCGGCTATGAGCGACTACAGAGCAAGGGCTGGGGTCGCCCCCGCCAAGTCGGGGTTGCAGGGGCGGCAGCATAGCCCTTGCCCTAGCCGGTAGTTTGCCAAGCCTGGATGTCCCAAGCCGGTCTAAGCGGCCCTCAATTCAGAGGGTGCTGTGTTCCACAGCTTCCCGACCCCAGATCCTGACCCGGGAAGTCAGGCCCTAAACTTATCGGTCACCCGTTTCATGGCTTCCACCACATGCTCACGGCTATTAAAGGCCGAGATGCGGAAGTAGCCTTCCCCCGCCGCGCCAAAGCCTGAACCGGGCGTGCCCACTACGTTGCAGGTATGCAGCAACTTATCAAAAAAGTCCCAACTGGAGAGGCCATTGGGGGTTTTAACCCAGACGTAGGGGGCGTTAACCCCGCCGTAGACGCTCAAGCCGGCGGCGGTGAGCTGTTCGCGGATGAGGCGGGCATTTTCCATATAGAAATCAACCAGTGCTTTGATTTGAGCCTGCCCGGCCTCGGAGTAAACGGCCTCGGCCCCCCGCTGCACAATGTAAGACACGCCGTTAAATTTAGTGGACTGGCGGCGATTCCAGAGACCGTGCAAAGCGACCTCGCTGCCATCGGTGGCCTGGCCCTTGAGGGACTTGGGCACCACGGTAAAGGCGCAACGGGTGCCGGTAAAGCCAGCATTTTTAGAAAAGGAGCGAAACTCAATGGCACAATCCCGGGCTCCCTCAATTTCAAAAATTGAATGGGGAATTGCGGGGTCGGTGATGAAGGCTTCGTAGGCGGCATCAAAGAGGATGATAGAACCATGGGCACGGGCGTAGTGGACCCAAGCCTGCAGGTGCTCCCTCGTTGCCACGGCCCCGGTGGGGTTATTGGGAAAGCAAAGGTAGATGAGGTCGACCTTTTGGGTGGGGATGCTGGCCGTAAAGCTGTTTTCGGCGTTGATGGGCAGGTAAACTAACCCTTCGTATTCGCCCCTTTCATTGGCAGGGCCGGTATGCCCCGCCATCACATTGGTGTCGACATAAACGGGGTAGACCGGGTCGGTTACCGCAATGGAGTTGTCGGGGCCAAAAATATCCAGAATATTGCCACAGTCGCACTTAGACCCGTCGGAAATAAAGATCTCGGAGGCGTCAATCTGGCAGCCTCGCGATTGAAAGTCCTGCTGGGCAATCTTTTCTCGCAACCAGGGATAGCCTTGCTCGGGGCCATAGCCCTTGAAGGAGGCGCGATCGCCCATATCCTCCACAGCCTGAATCATGGCGGTACGGCAGGCTTCGGGCAGCGGTTCAGTCACATCGCCAATGCCCAGCTTGATGATGGGGGCTTCGGGGTTAGCCTCGGCAAAGGCACTAACCCGCCGGGCAATTTCGGGAAACAGGTAGCCCGCTTTGAGCTTGAGGTAATTGTCGTTGATGGTGGCCATGGAGCGCTTTCGGGTGAGTTGATTTGCTTAACCCAGAGTACAGCGATAGGGGCGGGGTTGTAAGGAGGAAATTTGGGGCGGTGGGGTGGTGAGTGAAGGGTGGATGGGGGTACGGGCTGGACGCGGAGCGGCTTCCCG
>DVEE01000292.1 GCA_015295885.1 Leptolyngbyaceae cyanobacterium M65_K2018_010 | reverse complement strand
TTCGCCGAGCGATGTCGATCGGATGCGCGAGGGGCTCCGAGAAAGTCTTGCACAGCTGGCTCCGATGTGATCAATAGGGCCCCGTCGTGGAGCAAGGTTGATGTCTGGAAAATGGTTTGAATTAGTTCCTTAGAGACCTCGGCATTGAGCCGCACCCCTGGTACCGAAAAGTCACGTTCGTCAATGGGCTTATCAATTTCTAGAATCAGCAAAGCCCCGGTGCGATTTTGAGAGAGTTCCTTGACTGCATCCACAATCTCATCGATGACGCTATCGGGTTGGACCAAGGGTTCCCGCGGTGGTCGCAGGAGTTCCCATAAACGGCCTTGTCCCAATAGTTCGAGCAGGCGGCGAAACTCTCCCTGTAGCATGAAGGCCATGGCGACCGCCGAGCCCACTACTAATTTATCGAGCACAAACCCTAACAGCGCTAAGCCAAGGAACTTACTAAGGGCGGCGGCCAGCATTAGAAAAATCAACCCCCGCACCATCCAAAGGGTGCGGCGTTCGCCAATAATTACCAGCACCACATAGCTCAGCAGCAGAACCAGAATGATATCCAGGGCTTGAAGCGCAAACCTGACTCGGTCTAGGTTTGTCAGCCATTGCTCCCAGGGGTAGTTCATGCTGGATTAGAAGAATGATGCCGTTTCGGCGTAGCGGTATTGCAGGGCAGCAGCTTGACCCGAAGCTGAGTAGCTGGGCACCAACCGCCTAAGGGGACTCGAAAGGCCGACTTAAGGTTTCTGGTAAGCAATCCTGACGCAGTAGGTCCTGGAGCGTCTCTCGACGGATGATCAGGTGAGCTTCACCATCTTTAACCAGCACAGCGGCAGGTCTCGGGACTCGGTTGTAGTTTGACGCCATGCTGTAATTGTAGGCACCGGTCGCAGCAATCGTGACCACATCCTCCGCGCGGAGAGCTGGTAAAGGGGCTGACTGAATCAGAATATCTCCAGACTCACAATGTTTACCGGCCAGGGTCACCGTTTCCGTAAGAGGCTCTGACATGCGGTTAGCAACTAGGGCGCGGTAAACGGATTGGTAGGTAATGGGCCGGGGATTGTCTGACATGCCCCCATCCACGGCTACATAGGTGCGTAATCCCGGAACTTCTTTCTGACTACCAACCCGGTAGGCCGTTACACAGGCTGGACCAATCAGGGATCGCCCTGGCTCACAGAGCAACCGGGGTAGAGGAATCTGTTCAGCCTGACAGGCGGCGATGACGCTGTCGCAAACGGCTTTAACCCAGGCCTCAATACTGGGTGGATCATCGCTTTCGGTATAGCGAATACCGAGCCCTCCGCCAACGTCAAGTTCAGTCAGTGTCAGGCCATAGCGCTGGGCAGTGACTAGCCAGCCAGCCATGACCCCGCCTAGATCAACGTGGGGATTGAGTTCAAAAATTTGAGAGCCGATGTGGGCGTGCACCCCTAGACAGTGCAGTTGAGGCTGCGTGGCCAGGAATTCAAACACGGACTCAATCTGGTCAGGATCGAAGCCAAACTTGCTATCCAAATGACCGGTACGAATGTATTCGTGGGTATGGCACTCGATACCGGGGGTAATGCGTACCAGGATCGGCACAACTTTTCCCTGGTGGGTAGCCATTTCACCTAGGGTTTTGAGTTCTAACCAGTTATCCACAACTACGCGGCAGCCGACCTCTAGGGCCAACTCCAGCTCAGCGTAGGCTTTATTATTGCCGTGGAAGTAAATTTTCTCAGCGTTAACCCCGGCTTCGATGGCGGTCATCAGTTCCCCCGCCGACACCACATCCACACCTAGGCCCTCCGCGGCGACAATGGCGCATAGGGCCAAACAACTCCAGGCCTTAGAGGCATAGAGAACCAGGGCCTGACCGGGATAGAAACGCTCAAAACTTTGCTGGTACTGGCGGCAGGCCGTCCGTAGGGTGTGGTCGTCGAGAATATATAGAGGCGAACCAAATTGCTCGACTAGAGCCACGACATCACAGCCGCCAATAGCCAGGTGATCGGTGGCAGTAACCGTTGCCGTTAAGGGTAGTAGGTGCTGGTTGGGGGCAGCGTTGGAATCCGCTTGGAGGGAGGCCAGGTATCGACGGCTGCCCAAATTGTCGCTTGCAGGCAATGAAGTAGAGGTCATGGGGAGGTGCTATGGCAATAGGTTCAAAAGGGAGTTAAGGGTATTTAGCTGGGATTGAGTTGGGATGAGGGCCCCAGCGCAGTCAACTAGCCACCTAGTAAACCAGTGTACAATTAAGGGCTGTGTCAGTTTTGTGCAACGGTGGGTGAACTTTTCTGCCGAGCCCCGGGTCTAGCCGATGTACCAGCTCTAGTAGAACTGGACCGGCGATCGCTGGGGGGGCTGTGGTCGGAAACCGGTTATCGTCGGGAAATTGAGAGCCCTAACAGTTGTTTGCGGGTGCTCAGCCAACCTAACCAAGATTCTGGGTCACATCCATCGGCCGCTCAGATGACGGGTATGGAAATCATTGGCCTAGGGTGTTACTGGGCTATTCTGGACGAAGCCCACATCACTGTTTTAGGCGTCGATCCCCGCTACCAACGACGAGGCTTGGGGCAATGGTTGCTGGTCCAGTTGTTGGTAGCCGCTTGTCAGCAAGGCCTCAAACGGGCCACCCTGGAGGTTCGGGCGTCTAACCAAGTAGCCCTCAACCTGTACGAAAGCTTTGGCTTTGAGCCATTGGGGAATCGCAAAGCTTACTACCCCGACGGGGAGGATGCGCTGATTCTCTGGCAGAACTCCCTCAAAAACTCAACTTTTCAGGAAAACTTACGGATTAGACGGATTGCTTCCGCTAATCGGTTAAGGCAGCAAGGCTGGCAGATTTTGGACGAAAAAGATGTAGCAAACCGAACCTAAAACCGAACCTTTAATGTTGAGAAAATTTACATTTAGGAGAGTCCAAGGCTCTGGGGTAGCGTGATCCCGTCTGGCTTTGCCAGCCTCTAGAGAAGCGCTAAGAGGTCGTAAAACCACCTGTTTGGTTGGTCACAATCCACAAAAATTGCTGTGCTAGAATTTCCCTATCCGGCACGCACCAGGTGATTATTACCATCATGTTTGAACGCTTCACAGAAAAAGCCATTAAGGTTATCATGCTGGCCCAGGAAGAGGCTCGTCGTCTGGGCCACAACTTTGTGGGCACTGAGCAAATCCTTCTAGGGTTGATTGGAGAAGGCACGGGCGTGGCCGCCAAGGTCTTGAAATCCATGGGAGTAAACCTCAAGGATGCCCGCATCGAGGTAGAAAAGATCATCGGCCGTGGCTCTGGGTTTGTCGCGGTGGAAATCCCCTTCACCCCACGGGCAAAGCGGGTGCTTGAACTCTCGCTGGAAGAGGCTCGTCAACTGGGTCACAACTACATCGGTACTGAGCACTTGCTACTGGGACTGATTCGCGAAGGCGAGGGGGTTGCGGCTCGGGTGCTAGAGAACCTAGGGGTTGACCTGTCTAAGGTACGCACCCAGGTGATTCGGATGCTGGGTGAAACCGCTGAGGTTTCTGCTGGAGGCGGCCAGGGCCGTACCAAAACTCCCACCCTGGACGAGTTTGGTTCTAACCTGACCCAACTTGCCTCTGAGGGTAAGCTGGACCCCGTGGTCGGTCGTCAGAAAGAAATTGAGCGGGTGATACAAATTCTGGGTCGGCGGACTAAGAACAACCCGGTTCTGATTGGGGAACCTGGGGTAGGTAAAACGGCGATCGCAGAGGGGTTAGCCCAGCGCATTGGTAATGGCGATGTGCCCGACATTCTGGAAGACCGCCGGGTGGTCACCCTGGATATTGGTTTGCTGGTGGCCGGAACCAAGTATCGGGGTGAATTTGAAGAGCGGCTGAAGAAGATCATGGATGAGATCCGCTCCGCTGGCAACGTCATCCTGGTGATCGATGAAGTGCATACTTTGATCGGGGCTGGTGCCGCCGAAGGAGCTATTGACGCCGCCAACATTCTCAAGCCAGCCTTAGCCCGCGGTGAGCTCCAGTGCATCGGGGCCACCACCCTGGATGAGTATCGCAAGCACATCGAGCGGGATGCGGCCCTGGAGCGTCGTTTTCAGCCGGTGATGGTGGGTGAACCCAGTGTTGATGAAACCATTGAAATTCTCCACGGGCTGCGCGATCGCTACGAGAAGCATCACAAACTGAAAATTTCTGACGAGGCTCTGGAAGCCGCGGCCAAACTCTCCGATCGATATATCTCTGACCGTTATTTGCCCGACAAAGCCATCGACCTGATTGATGAAGCCGGTTCTCGAGTGCGCCTGATCAACTCCCAGCTTCCTCCTGAAGCCAAGGAAAAGGATCGAGAACTACGCCAGGTGCTTAAGGATAAGGACAATGCTGTTCGAGCCCAGGACTTTGATAAGGCCGGTGAACTGCGCGATCGCGAAATGGAACTCAAGGCTGAGATCCGAGCCATTGCACAAAATAAAGCCACTGAAGATGCCGAGGGTGAGGACCAGCCCGTAGTCGGCGAAGAGGATATTGCCCAGATTGTGGCGTCCTGGACAGGGGTGCCCGTCAATAAACTCACCGAGTCTGAGTCCGAAAAGCTTCTCCACATGGAAGATACCCTGCACCAACGTCTAGTCGGTCAAGATGAGGCGGTTAAGGCGATTTCTCGGGCCATTCGGCGAGCTCGGGTGGGGCTTAAGAATCCCAACCGGCCCATTGCTAGCTTTGTCTTTTCCGGCCCTACTGGGGTAGGTAAAACTGAATTGGCCAAGTCCCTGGCCTCCTACTTCTTCGGCTCCGAAGATGCCATGATTCGCCTGGATATGTCAGAGTTCATGGAGCGGCATACCGTTTCCAAACTGATTGGCTCTCCGCCGGGCTACGTGGGCTACAACGAAGGCGGTCAATTGACTGAAGCGGTACGCCGTCGGCCCTACACGGTGGTGCTCTTTGACGAAATTGAAAAGGCCCACCCTGACGTCTTCAATATGCTGTTGCAAATTCTAGAAGACGGTCGCCTTACTGACGCCAAAGGTCGCACGGTGGACTTTAAGAACACCCTGCTAATTATGACCTCCAACATCGGCTCTAAGGTGATTGAAAAGGGTGGCGGTGGCCTTGGCTTTGAGTTTGAGCAAGACCAGGCCGAGTCCCAGTACAACCGGATTCGCTCCCTGGTGAATGAGGAACTGAAGCAATACTTCCGTCCAGAATTCCTCAACCGCCTAGATGAAATCATTGTCTTCCGTCAGCTCACCAAGGACGAAGTCAAGGAAATTGCCGACATCCTGCTGAAGGAAGTGTTCAACCGATTGACCGAGAAGAACATCAACCTGCAAGTCACCGAGCGCTTCAAGGAGCGCTTGGTGGAAGAGGGCTACAACCCCAGCTATGGGGCTCGCCCCCTGCGCCGGGCAATCATGCGCCTACTAGAAGACACCCTGGCCGAAGAAATTCTCTCCGGGCGTCTAGTTGATGGCGATACCGCTACGGTCGATGTAGACGACAGCGGCAAGGTCACGATTCAAGCCGAGCACCGGCGTGAATTGATTTCCGCCGAGAGCTAGGGGCGGGTTAGGTGAGCTGAGTCTACCTCACCTGCTTCCTTGAGAAACAATGTGTTGCCGTAGGGGAAAGCCTGAGCTTTCCCTTTTTTGTGAGGGTAGCTGTCCCATAACCCGCCAAGCAGAGGACTTCGAGGCTTACACACTATCGGGGTCAACTCCGAGTTCTCTGACCTTAGCTGCGAGTCGGTCAGCTCGTTGGCGGGCTTGTTCGGCCTGATGCTGCTCTTGGGTCGCGGCTTCTTCAGGGGTAGTAATCAGGTTGCCTTCCGGGGAGAAGAAGCGGAGCCGATGCCTCTCCACGCCGAGATAGAGCTCTAGCTGTTGGCTCCACAGGCGCCCTTGTTCGTTCAGGGCAATGCAGCATTTGCCGCAGGTGCAGTTCGGTTTCCATCGGGGGCTCGTCACTCAAGACCCCCCAAGCTAGAACGCCGCATCTTTTTTGCCAATAAGTTGACAGGATGCTACGGATAGCTTTCAAAGTAAGGAGTTGGGCTAGCCCTCTAGGCTGAGGGAGAGTTGATAGATTGCCTTCCTGGATTGCCCGGTAGCTCTCGCCAACTGACGGCTAGCCTCCGCCCTGGAAAACCCTTGCTGAAGGAGTTGCTCGAGCTCTGTTTTTAAGGCTTGTTCAGACAAGACTGGATCGTGGCGGGTTGCCCCCTGCACGACCAGGGTAAATTCTCCCTTGGGTGCTTCGTTCTGGTAGCGATCAAGGGCACCGGCTAGGGTGCCATACCAAAACTCCTCGAACCGCTTGGTGAGTTCACGCCCTAGGGTGATGGGGCGATCGCATCCCAAGACCTCACCTAAATCCGCCAGGGTTTTCACCAGCTTGTGGGGCGCTTCGTAAAGGATGATGGTGCGATCTTCCTGGCCTAGGACTTCTAGGCGGGCAGTCCGGGCGGTGCCCTTGAGAGGAAGAAATCCTTCAAAGACGAAGCGATCGCTGGGCAACCCCGAGACACAGAGCGCCGTGATGGCCGCGGTTGGCCCCGGTATGGGAACCACTGGAACCCCCGCCTGAATACAAGCGGCAATCAGCTCATAGCCCGGATCGGAAATGCCCGGCATACCCGCATCGGAGACCAATGCCACGGAGTGCCGCTGAACGTTCAGGTGGCGCAGCAGGTCGCCCATGCGACTCTGGCGATTGTGGGCGTGATAGCTCACCTGAGGGGTGGTGATTTGAAAATGCTGCAACAGCTTACCCGTATGACGAGTATCTTCCGCTGCAATCAGGTCTACAGATTGTAGAATCCGCACCGCTCGAAAGCTCATATCCTCTAAATTGCCCAGGGGCGTACCTACCACGTAGAGGTGCCCTGGTCTAGGGTCAGCCGCCATGGTCATGGTTCCACCCTTACCCCTCTGTCGCGGGGGGCAGGGAGGAGACCTGCAACTGCTGCATCAACCAATTGGCAGCAGCCGTATTGGTCTCTGTGGCGGCCCGTTCTAGGGCTTGCTCAATGAGGGCAATCGGCAAGTCAGTCAACATCCGCGAAACTTGAATCGTTTCGTATATCCCCGTGGAGGCCAGGCCAAAGGCAAACAGTCGCAGCCCTTTGACGTCTACCACCCAATATTCAGAAATACCTAAACTGGCGTAGAGCTGCTTCTGCTCATCGAGATCCAGGCTCAGGGTGGTGTCGGCAATTTCGCCCACCAGGTCTGGTAGTCGGTGGCGAGTCAAATCAATGCGCCGGGGTTCATCGGGCTGCCACTTGGGAATGGCCTCACCCCGGTAAAGTACCAGATCGGGAGCACAGGCCTGGGTCATGGGTTTTTCTATTAGGCAACGACCGTAGGATTGCAGCACGACCTCGGGGTGCAGAAATGCCCAGACAAAAAATATTGCTGTCAACAAATCGCTAAAAGCAGCATGATTAGGCCCTTCTTTACCCATATCAGCCCACAACCATCCCTGGTGAAACGCAATCTTCCGCCAATCGCAATCGGCGCTATCCCGCACCTGGAGGTAGTCTTGCCAGGTCGCCCCCCGGCGTTGCAAAGTCTTGGCAGAGGAATTTAAGTTTTCTACGGAGATGGTTTCTACAGATATGGACATGACTCAGCATCCCCCAATGCAGCAATCTACAAGCCTGATTTAGGCTCTATCATAACCTTCTGTCCTGATGCCAGGGTTCGCCGTAGGTAGGTGCGCCTAATTAGTTGTAAGCAGGGAGTTTGAGGGCTGCGCCGTTCGGCTGAGGCTGCGACGGCGAGCCGCTCACGACGAAGCCCCCAGGCAGGGGGGTCCACTCCCTCCACCCCTAACCGCATCTTCTATTGTTCTGCACCCACCTACTTACAGCAGTACTGCAACGGCAAGGGCTGGACTTCCTCCCTATCGCCTTCACCGTCTGGCTCGTCGCCTAGTTCCCCACTCCCTTCAACTGCCGCGATAGGTACTGTAGGACCAAGGGGACACCAGCAAGGGCACATGGTAATTCCCATTGGGATCCGCCACTGTAAACCGAATCGGGATTTGATCCAAAAAGGGGGGCTCCGATAGAGAAGCCCCGGTTTTGGCAAAGTAAGCCGCTACATCAAAGGTCAACTCGTAGGTGCCTTTCTTCAGTTCATTCCCTTCCAGTAAAGGCTCATTGGTGCGGCCATCGCTATTGGTCTCAACGGTCTTCAGCGCCGTTTTAATATCGGCATCGTCATTAATGGCCCAGACTGTGAGCTGCAACGAAGCGGCGGGTTTACCCAGAGCTGTATCAAGAACGTGGGTGGTAAGTCGGCCCATTGTGGTGATGTATCTTGCAGGATAGCTACAGTCAAAGCATATAGTAAGAAGCCTCTGGGAGGGAGACAGAAGGTGAAAAAACGCTCTCCCCTGTGAGCCTTACTATCGATTGCCCTGTTCCAAGAATAATATTTAAAGAATCTGTAATGAATTTCCCTGCATCTGAGGGAGATGCCCTATCCCTGGGAACTCCTGACTAAACTGAAGTAACGCTAAGTATTTCTTCAAAGCTGCCATGCCTAATGCGTTTCTTGAACGACTCTATAGCCCTGAGCGACCAGTAATAGTATTTGACGGGGCGATGGGTACCAACCTGCAGGTGCAAAACCTGACCGCAGAGGACTTTGGTGGCCCAGAATACGAAGGTTGTAACGAATACTTGGTGGTAACCAACCCCAAGGCCGTGGAGACGGTACACCGAAGCTTTCTCGAGGCTGGGGCCGATGTGATTGAAACCGATACCTTTGGCGGCACTTCCATTGTCTTGGCGGAATACGATTTAGCTGACCGCGCCTACGAACTCAATAAAACCGCCGCCGCCCTGGCCCGTCGGGTGGCCGATGAGTATTCCACTCCCGAAAAACCTCGCTTCGTCGCGGGTTCCATGGGGCCAGGCACCAAGCTACCTACCCTTGGCCATATTGATTTCGATACCCTCAAGGACGCCTACGTGGAACAGGCCAAAGGATTGATCGACGGTGGGGCTGACCTACTGCTGGTGGAAACCTGCCAGGACGTTCTACAAATCAAAGCGGCCCTAAACGGCATTGAGGAAGCCTTTGCCCAAACCGACACCCGCCTGCCCTTGATGGTTTCTGTCACCATGGAGCAGCAGGGCACCATGCTGGTCGGCACGGAAATGGCCGCCGCCCTGGCCATCCTGGAACCCTACCCCATTGATATTCTGGGCCTCAACTGCGCCACTGGCCCCGACTTGATGAAAGACCACATCAAGCATCTGTCGGAGCAGTCCCCCTTTGTTATCTCCTGCATCCCCAATGCGGGCCTGCCGGAGAACGTCGGTGGCCAGGCCGTCTACCGACTGACCCCGATGGAACTGCGCATGGCCCTCATGCACTTCGTCGAAGATCTAGGTGTCCAGGTGATTGGCGGTTGCTGCGGCACCCGACCGGAACATATCGCCCAACTGGCGGAGTTGGCGAAGGATTTGCACCCGAAGGAACGGCCCGTGAGGATGGCGGGATGGCGAGATGGCGAGATGGCACCACCCTACCACCCCAACCCCCGCCTCCCCCTCAACTACGTTCCCTCGGCGGCCTCTATCTACAGTCCCCAGCCCTATGAGCAGGACAACTCCTTTTTGATCGTGGGAGAGCGGCTCAACGCCAGTGGTTCCAAGAAGTGTCGCGAGATGCTGAATGCCGAGGATTGGGATGGGCTCGTGGCCCTGGCCCGAGAACAAGTCAAAGAAGGAGCCCACATCCTAGACGTAAACGTTGATTATGTTGGTCGCGACGGCGAGCGAGACATGCGAGAACTGGTGTCGCGCCTGGTCACCAACGTCACCCTGCCCTTAATGCTGGACTCAACGGAGTGGCAAAAGATGGAGGCGGGGCTGAAGGTGGCCGGCGGTAAGTGCATCCTCAACTCCACCAACTACGAAGATGGTGAGGAGCGCTTCTTTAAGGTATTGGAGTTGGCGAAGCAGTATGGGGCTGGGATCGTCGTTGGCACCATCGACGAAGACGGCATGGCCCGCACCGCCGAGAAAAAGTTTCAAATCGCCCAGCGGGCCTACCGGGATGCCCTGGAGTATGGTATCCCCGCCCATGAGTTGTTCTTTGATACGCTGGCCCTGCCCATCTCGACGGGGATCGAGGAGGACCGGGTAAATGGCAAGGAAACCATCGAATCGATTCGGATGATTCGGGAAAATCTGCCCGGCTGCCACATTATGCTGGGGGTGTCGAATATTTCCTTCGGTCTGAACCCCGCCGCCCGGGTGACTCTCAACTCGGTCTTTCTCCACGAGGCGATGCAGGTGGGGCTAGATGGGGCGATCGTCAGTGCGGCCAAGATCCTACCCCTGGCCAAAATCGACCCGGAACACCAGCAAATCTGTCGAGATCTCATCTACGATCGCCGCCAGTACGACGGTGATATTGTCACCTACGATCCCCTCACCAAGCTCACCACCCTGTTCGAAGGGAAAACCCTGAAGAAGAAAGAGGCGATCGCTAAAGACCTGCCCATGGAGGAACGCCTCAAGCAGCACATCATCGATGGAGAACGAATTGGCCTGGAAGAAGCCCTGGCCGAAGCCCTCCAGACCTACCCACCCCTGGATATCATCAACACCTTTTTACTGGACGGCATGAAGGTGGTGGGAGAACTGTTTGGTTCTGGCCAAATGCAATTGCCCTTTGTATTGCAATCAGCCCAAACCATGAAAGCCGCGGTGGCCTACCTGGAACCCTTCATGGAAAAAGCCGACACCAACGGGGCGGGCAAAGGCACCTTCGTGATTGCCACGGTTAAGGGAGATGTCCACGACATTGGCAAAAATTTGGTCGATATTATCCTTTCCAACAACGGCTACAAGGTGATTAACCTGGGCATTAAGCAGCCCGTGGAAACTATTATCCAGGCCTACCGCGACCATAACGCCGACTGTATCGCCATGAGCGGACTGCTGGTGAAATCCACCGCCTTTATGAAAGACAACCTGGAAACCTTCAACCAGGAGGGCATCACTGTCCCCGTCATCCTGGGAGGAGCGGCTCTGACGCCTAAATTCGTCCATGAAGACTGTCAGCAAACCTATAAGGGCCAGGTGATATACGGAAAAGATGCCTTCTCTGACCTGCACTTTATGGACAAACTCATGCCCGCCAAGGCTGAGGGGAAGTGGGATGACCTCAAGGGATTTTTGGATGAGGAGGAGACAGAAGAAAAGGTAGAAGGCAGAAGGCAGAAGGCAGAAGGAACCCACCCCTACCCCTCCCAGGAGGAGACAGCAGATGCCTTCCCAAGCCAAAATCCAAAATCCGAAATTGACACCCCATCCACCCATCCCCCCATCCACCCATTGGCCCCAGACACCACTCGCTCCGAGGCCGTAGACCCAACCATCCCTCGGCCTACTCCCCCCTTCTGGGGCACCCAGGTACTCACTCCGGTGGATATCGACCTGGAGGACGTGTTCTGGTATTTGGATTTACAGGCTCTGTTCGTCGGCCAGTGGCAGTTCCGCAAACCCCAGGAGCAATCCCGCCAGGAGTACGATGCTTTTCTGCACGAGAAAGTGCATCCGATTCTAGAGACCTGGAAACAGCGGGTGCTGGCGGAAAATCTGTTGCAGCCCCAAATCGTCTACGGCTACTTTCCCTGTCTAGCGGAGGGAAATAGTCTACACATCTATAATCCCGCTGTGATGGATGGGGAGACAGGGAGCTGGGGAGATGGAGATGAAGGCTCACCCCACCATCTGGAGCCTGTGGCGACCTTCACCTTCCCCCGCCAACGCTCCCTGCGGCGGCTCTGCATTGCGGATTTCTTCTTGCCCAAAGACATGGCTCAACCGGGCCAGTTCGATGTCTTCCCGATGCAGGCGGTGACCGTGGGTGAAATTGCCACTGAGTTTGCCCAGCAACTCTTCCAGGCGGATCAGTACACCGACTATCTCTATTACTATGGCCTGTCGGTACAAACGGCAGAAGCCCTGGCGGAGTGGTGCCATGCTCGCATTCGTCGGGAATTGGGCTTTGGCGATCTAGAACCCACCACCATCCGGGAGGTGTTGCAGCAGCGCTACCAGGGTTCACGCTACAGCTTTGGCTATCCTGCCTGTCCAAATATGGCGGATCAGCCGGTGCAACTGGAGTTGCTGGGGAGCGATCGCATCGGCATGACTATCGATGAAAGTGACCAGTTGTACCCCGAACAATCGACTACGGCGATCGTTGCCTACCATCCCGTAGCCAAGTACTTTAGTGCCTAGCTAAGGGGGGAAGCAATAGCCTGAGCCTCGGTCAGACTTGGTCCGGGTCAATGCCCTGGGCGCGGAGCAGGGCGGCCAGGCGTTCAGCCCGCTGACGCTCGGCTTCGGCTCGCTGACGCTCGGCTTCGGCTCGCTGACGCTCGATTTCAGCTTGTTCTGAACTCCAGAGCAGTAGGTTGCCGTCGGCATCCCACCAACGCAGCCAGTTCAGGGTTTGGGCCAGCCGCTCGCCCCGCCATACCCCTAAAAATAGCCCCAGGGGTTCAATCCAAAATCGCCCGGCCGCGTCGGGGGGTTGGAGCCCATAGCGCTCATTTTGCAGGTGCCGCACTTCCAATTGGGCTCGCATTGGCTCGTAGGTGACATAGACCCGCACCTGCAAGATTTGCTCGTAAAAATAGAGCTTGCCGTAGGGCGGTAACGAGCGGATAGACAATTCGCCGTTGTCATCGGCGGCCAAAAACTCCATCACGACAGCAACCGGATCGCCTTCGAGTCCAGGGGTATAGCTGCGGCGCACCACCCCCTCTGCAACTGGATTGACCCGAGGCACGTAGAACCAGTCGGGTGCTTTCACCACGGTCTCGTTGTCAATCCCCGCTACCAGGCCAAAGTTAGAGCCGATCAGCATCTCAGGGCGAATCCGTTGGGCCGCTCCCAGGGCATCGGTAAGCGCAGCGGCGAGGGGCGGCTGTTGAATATTTTCCACCGGTTCATCCAGCAACTTAAAGTCGTCGGGTAGGGGCGGCCAGGTGATCACTGGCCCAGTACGGGGCTGAGCTAGAACCATGACAAGGGTTTCCTGAGCATTGGCATGACCAGCAACATGGATGTTCGTCTCCCCGACGCTCCCTCGAAACCGTTGGGGTGTTGCCTACCTCTTAGTCTAGCCCGCCGGAATCGATAACTGACCCCGGCAGTGGCGATGCGGTCCGGGTTGGTCATGGCCCACTGGCAGGGATTACGGGGGTGGTCATCCATTCTGGGGAACCGTGCTTGAGGGCATCCAGCTTCCCTTCGGGATCAGCGGGAAAATAAGATCCCGGGGGTGATAGGTCGTGAGGGGGTGAGGGGGTGGGTCGGTG
>DVEE01000151.1 GCA_015295885.1 Leptolyngbyaceae cyanobacterium M65_K2018_010 | reverse complement strand
TCCGGCCCGGTATGACCCTGGCCATTGAACCCATCCTCAATGCCGGATCCAAACAGACCCGCACCCTCAAGGATCAGTGGACGGTGGTTACCGTCGATCGCTCTCTGTCAGCCCAGTTTGAGCATACGGTGCTGGTGAGTGAGACGGGCTATGAGATTTTGAGCGATCGCAGCCAAATTCCCCTAGCCCTGGCCTCCACCTAGCTGTTCCCTGATACCAGCAGCTTTATGTCTCGGGGCCATTATCTGACGGCAACGCTGGGGCATGACAGTCCCTTCAAACCCATATCGGTAGGGTCATCGGGTAGGGGCACTAGCAGACCTAGGGCCTGGCCTGAGTGCGTCGTTATCGATTCTCTAAACTGATCAACTCGGCAGCAAGATACTTAGCCAACCCTTCGCCACCCTGGTTCATCACGGCATTATGATTCCATTCCAGCAGCGGTCGAGCGATAGGAGCTACCGCATTCATCCAGCGTTTGGTGGTGCGCACAGTCCAGGTATAAACCACCTCAGTGCCGTGCTCAGTAGGGTTGAGCCGCCAGACTCCCCTACCTTCCACATCACCGATGGCAATTGCCTCCATGAGAACTGGGGCTTCAATAGCAACGACGCGGGTGTCAAAGGCTAGGGTATAAGAAAGCGGCATTTTCCAAACAAAGCGACGGCGATTACCCAAGCCATTGGGTTCACCGGGTTCGAGTTCAACCACAGACTGCACCGCCCCCCACCAGCTCGGCCAATCTTCGGTGTGAGCAATCGCATCCCACACGGTTTGAATGGGCGCGGCTATGTGCCAGTAGGTTAAAAACTCATACTCTGCCACAACCCGATCCCCCTTACTGTTTCAGCGTTCTGGGATCGAGGGCATCCCGTAGGCCATCGCCCAGCAGGTTAAAGGCCAGGGAGGTGACCACAATCAGAATGGCCGGAGGCCACACCAGCCAGGGTTGCAGCACCAGAATCGAGGCGTTGGTGGCCAGGGTCAGCATATTGCCCCAGGAAGCATCGGGCTGCTGAATCCCTAGCCCAATGAAGCTGAGGACAGCCTCCGCCAGAATAAAGCCAGGAATCGCCAGGGTGGCAGCAATAATGCCATAGGTGGCGGTTTGGGGCAGCACATGGCGGGCAATGATGTAGAGGGGTTGCCCGCCCATCACCCGGCTGGCCTGGACAAAGTCCTGCTCTTTAATCGACAGGACCTGCCCCCGAATCACCCGAGCCAGACCGGCCCAACCCACCAAAGAGGTAATTAACACAATCAGCAAAAACCGCTGAATACTGCTTAACCCCGCTGGCAAGACTGCGGCTAGGGCAACCAGCAGATAAATGCTGGGGATGGTCATCAACACTTCCACAAAGCGCATCAGCACCGCATCCACCGCACCGCCAAAATACCCGGCAATGCCGCCCACCAGCATACCCAGGGGAAAGGAAATGGCAATGCCAATCAGCCCCACACTCAGGCTGACCCGGCTACCATGAATCAGGCGACTGAACTGATCCCGGGCTTGCTCATCGGTGCCGAGCAAATTGAGTTTACCGGGCCCAGCGGTATCAAACAGCTTCAGTTGCCCCTGTTCGTTGCGATGCAACAGACGAATGGCCGAGGGTTGGGTGCGGTCCACAAAAATTTCCCGTTCCCCCGTCTCCAGGCTAACCGGCCCCTGGGTAGTGGGGTAGACGTGGGGAAAGAAGCGGCCCGTTTCGGCATCCCGCCAGTAAATCTGGGTGGGGGGCAAGAGCGATCCATTCAATTGGGTAGCGTAGGGACTGTAGGGGGCTACAAAATCTGCCCCCAAGGCCACCAGGTAAAGGCCGATTAGGAGTACCGCCCCGAGCTGGGCCAGGCGATTGGTTCTAAGCTTGCGCCACCAGGTCATAGCCAACTCACGTGGGGATGACGATTTGTTCGTTCTCCACCATAAACACATTTGAGTACAGGTTAGCAATGATTTGCTTACCTTCCTGGGTGAGCGACAAATACCGGAGCCCATCTTGAATGTAGGGATGCACTACATTCCAGTAGAACTTAGGGTAGTTGGCTCGCAAATCGCCGGGGTTTTCGTAGCCCAACAGCTTGTTCTGACCGGTTTCCTCAAATTCGTAGAACAGGGCGGCAATTTTTTTCAGGTAGCGAGGATCGCTCAGTTGGCCAATTAAATCTGCAGCTCGCACCAGGCCAGGGTAGTTTTGGGTGTCTTGATGGTCCTCTTCCTTGGGAACGGGAAAGCGTGTCAGCTCGATGTTGACCTTGATAACTTCGGCATTGATCAGCCGGTTGTTGCCAAACCGTTCTTCGATAAACCGTTTGCCCCGATCGACGTGATAGGGCGTGAGGGAGGCGTCGGAAGCCCCCGGCTGCAGCATCACCATCTCATCTCCCTGGCCGCTCGAGTACAAATGGTTGCGGTCCTGGTCGGACCGGCAGACTCCTTTGACGTAGCCAATGTCGTGGCAAACCAGGGAAATGATAAAGTGCAGCCAATCTTCGCAGGTGACGCCCCCTTCCCGAATGTGTTTGCCCCGCAGAATTTCCTGCCCTACCAGGGTGACGAGGATGGTGTGTTCTACATCGTGGTAGAGGGCGTCACTGTTGGCGATATTTTCCAGCGCCATGCTACCGGCCCAGGCGATGATGTCTTCATAGTCTGGGTTTTGCCCCCCGTAGGTGCGGTGATACCCCATTCTGAGTTTGGCCACAAAGTCGCTGATCAGAAGTTCGGTGGCGTTAAACATACCCAGGACCTGCCTTATTGACGGTGAACGGGGAATTGGTTATGCCCGCGAGGGCTGAAGCGCTCTCACTCGAAATTACCTGTTATTACACCAGACCTAGCCCGGCCCAGGCTGTGATGTGAGTCCCTTTCATGGATGAGAGGCCAGCTTCTAGACGGTGACTGGACCCCAAAAGCCTAGGAAAATCGGCGCTCCCAGGAGTGATAGACTTTACGTCATAATATAAAAATACACATTCTGTAATGTTTCCCTTGCATCTTTTAAGGATGTTGCTGTGCAGAACCTCCATTCCTCTCAGTCCCTAGAGACCCAGACCGCGCTCCAGACCTCTGGTGACGAGTTAACCATGGCCTACAGCGAGGTCGAACCGGGCTCTAGCCGCCCTCGCCGTTGGTCTGGGCTCTGGATTGGCCTGGGGGCTGGCATTCTTTTAACCCTGGGGGCTAACCGGCTGATGGGTGGAGGAGAGACCGCTCCCCCGGCGGCACCGGTACCACCACCGGCTACCGCTACCCAAACTGTCACGGTGGCCACGGTGGCGCCCGCAACTATCGTCGATCGTCTGGCGGTGAATGGTACGGTCCAGGCGGTGGATTTGCTCTCCATTGCACCCCAAGCCAGTGGCTTGCAAATTCGTCAATTACTGGTGCGGGAGGGGGATCGAGTCGGTGCCGGGCAGGTGCTGGCAATCCTCGATGACACCACGATCCAGGCGGATATTCGCCAGGCCCAGGCCCAACTTTCGGTCGCCCAGGCCCAGGTGACCCAACGACGGGCAGCCCTGGCCCAAGCCCAGGCCAATCTATCCGAGGCCCAGCAGAATTTGGAACGCACCCGGTCCCTGGCCAATGTCGGAGCGGTCAGCCAGCAGGAAC
>DVEE01000125.1 GCA_015295885.1 Leptolyngbyaceae cyanobacterium M65_K2018_010 | reverse complement strand
CCCCTCGCCTGTAGGCTCTTCACTAGGCGGGCCTTTTGCTCCGGGGTAATGCGGCCAAAGATGGAATTCTCTGCCGCCGCCTGATCAAAGGTCGCCTCATCCAATTGGGCCAGGGCTGACCCCGAAATAGCTAGAATGTCCTCCCCGAGGCCGGCTTGCTTGGCTAAGGCGGCTACCGTGGCAGGGTTATCCCCAGAAATCACCTTGACCTCTATCCCAGCCAAACGAAATTCCGCCAAGGTCTGGTGTACCCCAGACCGGAGCTCATCGCCAAAGTACAGCACCGCCAGGGGATTGAGCTGGGCCGGCAAAATTGGGTTGCCCGCTTGATCGGTTTGATCGACAAGGTTGGGGCTATGGGCAAACAACAGCACCCGTAACCCCTGGTCGGCGCCGGTGGCCATGTAGGAGTGAATCGTTTCCTGGTGGGCGGGCATGGCCGCCGCCAGCACCTCGGGGGCCCCCAGAATGTAGGTGCCGGGGCGCTCGGCAAAGGCGAGGCCACTCCACTTATAGGCTGAGCTAAAGGGAATTTCCCGCTGCACGGGCAAACCGGACCGAGGGGCGGCGGCGATCAGCGCATCATTGGTTTTGTTGCTGGCGGCGGCACTGGCGGCATAGTCCCCGAGTAGTTGCTGGAGCTCCTGCTGCTCGATAGGGCCCAGGGAATAGAGGGTTTGCAGAAAAATCCGATTGGCGGTGAGGGTGCCAGTTTTATCAATGCACATGATGTCTACATTGCTGATTGACTCCACCGCGTTGGCCTGTTGGACCAGGGCACTCTGCTGGGCAATATTCACCGCCCCCAGGGCATAGGCCAAGGTAATCATAAAGTAAAGGCCGACGGGCACCAGACCCACGATCACCACCAGATTTTGCACCCCCACGGTAAACGAGGTAACCCCTAGGATCATCCGCAGTAGGGTAATCAGGCCCAGCACAATGGCCAACCCCAGGAGTAGACGGATCATGGTGTTGATGCGGCGCTGGAGTGGGGTCAGCAGCTTACGAAACTGGCGGGCTTCAGCGGTCATTTTGCTGGCCAAACTGTTTGCACCCACCTTTTCGGCTTCGTAGTAGGCTCTACCACTGACGCAAAAGCTACCAGAATAAAGGCGATCTCCCCTTTGCTTGGGGATCAGGTCAGATTCTCCCGTCAAGAGGGATTCATCCACCTTAATTTCACCGCCGCCCACCAGGGGGCCGTCTACTACAACTTGATCCCCTGGCCCCACTACCAGCACATCCCCCACCACCACCTCGTTCAGCTCAACCTCCTGCTCCTGCCCCTCGCGCAGGACCGTGGCCTTGGGGCGGGTGAGTAGAGCAATATTGTCGAGCTTATGCTTAGCGCGAATCTCCTGCACTAGGTTGATGACCACATTCAGCAACACAATGGCGGCGACCACCACCACATCACTAACCCGTCCTAGACTTAGTAGGACTAGACACAGGAAAAAGTAAACCCCATTGATAAAGGTGAAGAGGTTATCTCGAAAAATATCCCAGTAGGTGCGACTGCTGTTGAACGGGATCTCGTGGCTGAGGCCGGTTAAACTGAAACCATTTGGGGGAGTTGGCATGGCGGCATTCCAGGGGTTGGGGTGGGGACGGGGCCGAGATCATCTACCCAGGGCGGGGGCATCCGCGAAGGATGAAGGTATATAGATTCAGCCCCTAGATTAGAGCACGCCCATAGGAACGGCATAGGAAACCCACCGGTTCGACGGTTGGTGAGGCTGGGGATGGCCCAGGGCTAACGAAACGGGCCCTAGGCCAGGGGCTCGGTTCAGGCAATAATAAGACAACTCACCTAGCAACCTTGAACAGTCGGCCCAAGTTGTTCTCCCCCGGATCCGAGAGCGATCTCCTCCTTCATTAGGTTTTATCTCCTCCTAACCTATGCCTAATACCCTGGCTATTCTGGCCCACCCCCCTCAAATTGAACGTCTGATCACCTGGTTGTCAAATCATCAGGCGGTTCTCACCCATTTTCAGATTCTGGCTCCGGTTGAAATTGCTAGGCTGATTGAGGGGCAATGGGGGGTCGAGAAGATTGACCTCAGCCCCTTACCCAGTTCAGAGGCGGGGGGAGATATTGCCCTCTCAGCCCAGATTGTGGCGGGGAAAGTGGCTGGAGTGCTCTTTTTTGCCGATCCGCAAGGGATTGCCACGGCCTTTCCTAGCTTTACTTTGATTCTGAGAGCTTGCCAGCTCCAGGGCATTCCCCTCGCCCTGAATGAAATGTCGGCTACGTTTTTGTTGAAGGGCATCGCCAAAAGCCAGATTGCTTACCTGATCTTTAACCCAGTGGCGGGCCAGGGCGATCCCAATATGGATCTAGCCACCATTCGAGAGATCCTAGAACCTCAGATTTTGGTCAATGTAATTATGACCCAGCCGGATTTGAATCCAGCGGATCAGGCCCGGGAGGTGATTGCCCACATCCAATCCAAGATCGAACACGACCTGGGACATAGCCTGATTATTGCCTCTGGGGGCGATGGCACGGTCTCTGCGGTGGCGGGGGCTACCATGGGTACCGGTATTCCCCTCGGCATTATTCCGCGCGGGACGGCCAATGCGTTTTCCGTGGGGTTAGGCATTCCCACTAACCTGCGGGCCGCCTGCGAGACCATCCTGGCTGGCAATACCCACGTGGTTGATGCCGCCCGTTGTAACGGTATTCCCATGATCCTGCTGGCCGGGTTGGGGTTTGAAGCGGGGATGGTAGATAAGGCTAGCCGCGAACTGAAAAATGAACTGGGTAACCTGGCCTACATTATTGCGGGGGTCAAGCAACTGGCTACCGCCCAACCGTTTACCGCTTGGGTGGAATGTGACGGCGAGGTAACTGAGGTTAGTACGACGGCCATTACCGTGGCCAATGTGGCACCGCCCACCTCTGTCCTGGCCCAGGGGCTGGGCACCATTATTCCCGATGATGGTTTGATGGAAGTGACCATCGCCACTAGCCAAACCCGCGTGCAAGGCCTTAAGGCCTTGGCCTCCCTGGCCGCCTCTGCCACCCGCGGTAACCCCAATCAAAGGGAGGACATTTTGGGATTCCGTACCGCTCGCATCAAAGTCACTACGGATCCGCCGCAAAAGTTAGTCATTGATGGGGAAATGCTAGAGGCAAACCCGGTGGAGTTTGAGTGCATCCCCAAGGCGCTGACGGTGCTGGCTCCGCTGTCTACGGTTTAGGGAGGGGATCGTGTTACAGGCCTTGCGAGAACTGCAACGAGCCCAGGGGGTCACCTGGGACAGTGAGGAGTTGCCCGTGACCTTTGGCTATGACGCCGACGGGTTTGAGGCGGTCCATCGAGCCGCGGTGCTATGCGATCGCAGCCATTGGGGAGTGCTGCAAATGACCGGGGCTGACCGGCTTCGCTTTATCCACAACCAAACCACCCATAGTTTTACCCAGCGTCAACCCGGGGAAGGCTGTGACACGGTGTTTGTCACCTCCACCGCCAGAACCCTAGACCTGGCCACGGTTTACGTCACCGCCGAGGCCCTGCTCCTGGTGGTTTCGCCGGGACAAGATCAACCCCTCCTGGACTGGATGGATCGCTTTATTTTTCCGGCCAGTGCAAATACCTTTGTGCCCTTGCTTTTTTCG
>DVEE01000218.1 GCA_015295885.1 Leptolyngbyaceae cyanobacterium M65_K2018_010 | reverse complement strand
CGTCACAGCCACTCGAGCCCGAAGCTGATCAACTAGTTCCTTGAGTCCGTAGGGATTTACCCGATAGCTAATCGGATGAGCAATCAGGCGAGCGGTACTGTAATACAGCACCTCGAGCTCTACCAGGTTATTTTCCTTGAGGGTTTTGCCGGTGGAGACCAGGTCCACAATGGCCTCGGACATACCCGTAATCGGCCCCAGTTCCACCGATCCGTAGAGAGGAATAATGTCCACCGGTAAATCAATGCTTTGAAAGAACTCACGGGCGCAGTTGACAAATTTGGAGGCCACCCGGCTGTGGGCTGGCAGGTCAAGCGCCGAACGGTAAGGGCTACTGGCCTTCACGGCCACGGACATGCGACACCCTCCAAACCCCAGATCGGCCAAGTTAGCCACCATGGGCTGTTTTTCGCGCAAGACATCGTAGCCCACCATGCCTAGCTGGGCCTGCCCATACTCCACATAGACGGGCACATCCTGGGCCCTAACCAGCAAGGCACGGGCGCGGCCGCTGGGGTCAAGAATTTGGAGTTGGCGATTGGCTTTTTCCTGAAAGAGGCTGAAGTCTAGCCCGACGCTCTGCAGTAAGCGAATGCTGTCGTCTAGTAAGGCTCCCTTGGGCAGGGCAATGGTCAGCATAGGGGGAGATAAGGAAAGTGGCCTTCGCTATCTTAGCCTGACGAGGCTTGCTGTTCTCTACAGGTCATTTTAGGTTCGGCAGCTTGGGATTCTCGGTCGTACCTGCTTCTGGGCCATGCCTGCTTCTGGACTCTACCCCTTAGGGGTGATGGCTGAGGCAGGGCCGACGGCCGCCACTGCGGCTTCGGCGACCAGAGCCACATGGGTCCAGTGGGTACCGCCCTGGCAGTAGGCAATGTAGGGGGCTCGCAGGGGGCCATCGGCGGATAGCTCAGAGGTACTGCCATCAATGAAGGTGCCACCGGCCATCACTAACTGACTGTCGTAACCGGGCATAGGGGCGGGCACGGGTTCGACGTAGGCATCGATGGGCGAGTTTTGCTGGACGGCTTTGCAAAAGGCAATGAGTTTCTCCGGTGAGCCCAGGCGAATGGCTTGAATCACATCGCGCTGGGGGGCCCTAGGGGGAGGATTGACCGCATAGCCCAGGCTCTCAAAGGTAGAGGCGAGTAGGTAATTGCCTTTCATGGCTTCGCCTACCATTTGAGGAGCCAAAAAAAGGCCCTGGAACATCAGCCGGTTTTGATTCAGGCTGGATCCCCCACTAGCCCCTATACCAGGGGCGGTGAGTCGGCAGGCGGCCGCGGCCACCAAGTCGGCCCGCCCGGCCACATAGCCACCCGTAGTAGCAATGGTGCCACCAGGATTTTTGATGAGTGATCCGGCCATCAGGTCAGCCCCCACGGCGGTAGGTTCCCGATCTTCCAAGAACTCGCCATAGCAGTTATCGACAAAACAGACTACGGCGGGATTCTGCCCTTTAACGATCTGCACAATCTTTTCTATTTCGGCTATGGTTAGGGTTAATCGCCAACTGTAGCCACAGGAGCGCTGGATATGCACAAGCCGAGTATTGGGTTTGATCGCCGTTTCGAGCGCCTTCCAGTCGATTGTGGCTGCGGCGGTTAATGGTAGTTCTCGATAGGAAACCCCAAACTCGGCCAGAGACCCCTGGCCTGACGATCGCAAACCAATGACTTCTTCCAGGGTGTCGTAGGGGGTTCCTGCTACCGCCAGACATTCATCCCCAGGCCGCAGGACGCCAAAGAGGGCGCAGGCGATCGCATGGGTACCCGAAACAAATTGCGATCGCACCAGAGCGGCCTCGGCCTGCACAATCTCCGCAAAAACCCGATCTAAAGTATCTCGGCCCAGATCATCATGGCCGTAGCCTGACACACTGCTGAAATGATGACTACCAACCCGATGGTGCCGAAAGGCCCCCAGTACCCGCTCCAGGTTATGCTTGACCTGAATGTCAATTCCGTAAAAAATCGGAAACATTGAGGACTCTGACGGCTTCATCATGTTTGATGGTTGCGAAGAATGTGTGTTTCGTTAAAAAACAGGGAAGCTCATTGTCCCTCAAATTTATTCTGACTGTCCAAAAATCTGAGTTTTTTTCATGACTGCTGCAACCTCTACTCATCTTTCCCGTGACTGGGTCACCCTGTCCTTCATGGCGGCTGTCCACGGCCTAGCCTTGCTGGCGTTCTGGCCTGGCAATTTTTCCTGGGCGGCGGTGGGAGTAGCCCTACTGCTGCACTGGTTTACGGGATGTTTAGGGATTACCCTAGGCTGGCACCGGTTAATTTCCCACCGGAGCTTTCAGGTGCCTAAGTGGCTGGAATATTTCTTTGTGTTCTGCGGCACCTTGGCCTGCCAGCACGGCCCCCTGATGTGGGTGGGGCTGCATCGCCACCATCACGCCTACTCGGACCAAAGCAATGACCACCATGATTCCAACAAAGGCTTTTGGTGGAGCCACATGGGCTGGATGCTACGTGAGGTGCCAGCCAAACAAGAAATTGCTCGCTTTACCCGCGATATTGCTGACGATCCTGTTTATATCTTTTTCGAAAAATATTTTTTGGTTTTACAAGTGGCCCTCGGCGTAGTGCTCTACCTCATAGGTGGGTGGTCCTTTGTGCTGTGGGGTATTTTTGTCCGTCTAGTAGCGGTCTATCACTGCACCTGGTTGGTCAACAGCGCCACCCACAAATTTGGCTACCGCACCTACGAAACCACTGACAAATCTACCAATTGCTGGTGGGTGGCCGTACTCACCTACGGCGAAGGTTGGCACAACAACCACCACGCCTTTCAGTATTCGGCTCGCCATGGGCTGCAGTGGTGGGAGGTGGACTTTACCTGGATGACCATTCGCCTGCTGGAAACCTTGGGTCTGGCCAAGAAGGTGAAGCTGGCCGCGTCCACGGGAGAGTAGGGGCCTGGGAGAGAGGAAGAGGAGGGCTTGGGGTGAGAGGAGCGGAGTACTTGGTTCGTTTACTCACCCAGCCCTCGCCTTCTGGTAGGGACAGTTACTGTGTTAACCTAGTTTGGTAAAAACGGGATGTAGCGCAGCTTGGTAGCGCACTTCGTTCGGGACGAAGGGGCCGTGGGTTCGAATCCCGCCATCCCGATTAATCTGCATGTTGCGCCCACGGCAAGGGGCCGTGGGTAGCCTTTGGCAAGCAAGCTACGAATCCCGCCATGGCGGGCCTCCTCCTCCAATCACCTAATTAGCCTGGGGCTAGGTAGTCACCCTGTGGATCCAAGACGCGACGGTCTCGATTGCCTAGCTGGGGGAATTGCATCCTTTGGATTAGACCGCTTTCGGTAACCAGATCGGGTCAAGTTTGCGGGGCATCGCTAGGTGCTCAGGCATGGTTTGACGGAAAGACTGGTAGTAGTCCTTATGGGCTTCGTCGTGGAGCTCTCGCAGGAGAGCTAGCGGGTCGTGATGGTGGTCTACTCGCAAATCCAGGTGTGGGTAAATCGTTTTATCGACCACGTAGAGAGCCGCCGCCTGCCGACCGCGTTTATCCCCGCCGGCTTGTTCTCCTGCCTCTAGGGCCCGCAATAGGCGTTCGGAAAAGCTGAGGTTAAGACCGTCATGGTAAGCGGCGGCCATCGCTTCTAGCTCCTCCGGCCCGACCAGCATATTCCC
>DVEE01000216.1 GCA_015295885.1 Leptolyngbyaceae cyanobacterium M65_K2018_010 | reverse complement strand
GGCCCATTCCGGAGCTGGCCGCGCCGCCCTGGCAAGAAGACCTAGGGGCCGCCCATCTCGAAATTCAAGCCGGTCAGATTACCGCTATCCGGCCGGCCAGCCAGGCCCTTGCCCCCGACCAGCCCGCCTGGGATCTGCGCCAGGGTCTGGTCTGGCCCTGCTTCGTAGATAGCCATACCCACCTCGACAAAGCCCATAGCTGGCCCCGCCAGGCCAACCCCGATGGCACCTTCGGGGCCGCAGTGGAGGCCGTCCGCCGCGATCGCCCCCACTGGACCGCCGCCGATCTATACCCCCGCATGGAGTTCGCCCTGCGCTGCAGCTATGCCCACGGCACCCAGGCCCTGCGCACCCATCTGGATTGCGAGCTGGGGCAAGGGCCCATTAGCTTTGAGGTTTTCCAAGCCCTACGGGCCGCCTGGGCCGGTCGCCTCACCCTGCAGGCGGTTGCTCTGGTGGGCCTAGATCTGTACACCCGACCCGAGGCCGAGGCCCTGGCAGACCTGGTCGCTAGTCATGGCGGTGTCCTGGGCGGGGTGATTTATCCCCAACCGGGTCTACCAGACCAGCTTGATCGGGCCTTTCAACTGGCCCAGGAGCGCGGCCTCGATCTGGACTTCCATGCCGATGAAAGCCTCGATCCCCAAGCGGAGGGTTTACGCCTGGTAGCGGAGGCCAAACTACGGCACTCCTTTAGCGGACAGGTAACCTGTGGCCACTGCTGCAGTTTGGCGGTGCAGACCGAGGCCCAGGTTCAGACCACCCTCGACCTGGTGCAAGCCGCTGGCATAGCCGTAGTCAGTCTGCCCCTGTGCAACCTTTACCTGCAAGACCGCCAGGCGGGTCGCATGCCTCGCCACCGGGGGGTGACGCTGTTGCCAGAACTCAGCCAGCGGGGGATTGCCGTGGCCCTAGCCAGTGATAACTGCCGGGATCCCTTTTTCGCCTACGGCGACCACGACATGCTGGAGGTCTTTAACCAATCGGTGCGGATTGGCCATCTGGACCGTCCCCTGGCCCACTGGCCCCAGGCGGTAACCCAAACCCCAGCGACCATGATGGGTCTGCCGGGGATCGCCCAGATCGGCGTCGGCCGCCGGGCAGATCTGGTCCTGTTTCGGGCCCGCACCTTGAACGAACTGCTCTGCCGGCCCCAGAGCGACCGCCTGGTGCTGCGCGGGGGCATTGCCATTGACCGCACCCTGCCCGATTATGCCGAGTTAGACGAGCGACTGACAGTTTCCTGACGGGTTTTGCTATACCACCAGTCCTGGGTGGCCGGATCAAACCGGGCGGTGTAGAGGGTGGTGACAAAGGGCTTGGCATGGTAGCCCTGGCCCACAATTTCCACGCAGTAGGAGGGGGATCGGCGGGTAGCCAGATCGGGCACTAGGCGCTTGCCGATGCGCCGCCAACTGGGTTCCTTACCGCGCCACTGGAGCCGGCAACAGGGCCAGGGCAACTGCTCCCGATCAAACAGACGACAGCAGGGGCCAATCACCCGGTAGGTAAGATGGGCGCCAGGACTCTGGAATAGATGGCCACTGGGCCAGGGATGTTCGGCATCGGCAGGCAGGGACGGTATCATCAGAGGAGTTGGTACGTTACGTTAGGTAACGGATGGCCTTTGTGGATGTAGTTTACGAGATTTTCTATGCCTGAGCCAATTACCCCCGCCGTCAGCGATCGCATTTGTAAGCACATGAACCAGGACCACGCCGATGCGGTGCTCTACTATGCAACGGCCTACGGCAATCAACCCAACGCCACCGCCGCCACCATGGAGGCGATCGACCCGGCCGGCATGACCCTAACCGTGATCGTCAATGGCGAGCCCACCGCTCTGCGGGTGGCCTTTGACCACACCCTGGCAGGGGCCGAGGATGCCCACCATACCCTGGTAGCGATGCTGAGGAAGCGTTAAGGCCACCGCCCTATGAACGTATCCATCACCTTTTTACCCGATCACATCACCGTTACCGCCCAGGCCGGGGAACCCCTGCTGAGGGTGGCCGAACGGGCCGGGGTGACCATCCCCACCGGCTGTTTAATGGGCTCCTGCCACGCCTGCGAAGTGGACCTGGAGGGCGAGGCCGAACCCATCTGTGCCTGTATTACCGCCGTGCCCCCCAGCTCGGCCCCCCTCACCATCAATCTATACGTTGATCCCACCTGGTAGAGGACGGAGCTACGGGTTGACCAAAAAGATGCCTATACCCCATGCCATTTCGGCAGACTGCACCTATAATTTCAGCGACTTCTTTGTATGAGGAGAGAGCTATTCCCATGAACAAGCAAGAGTTAGTTGATGCGATCGCAGCCAAAACCACCATTACCAAAAAAGAAGCCGATGCCATTCTGACTGCCGCGGTAGACACCATTATGGAAGCGGTGAGCGAGGGTGAGAAGGTCACCCTGGTGGGTTTTGGCACCTTTGAAGCCAGAGCGCGCGCCGCCCGTGAAGGAAGAAATCCCTCTACCGGAGAAAAAATTCAAATCGCCGCCTCAACGGTGCCGGTGTTTTCAGCGGGAAAGGGGTTCAAAGAAACCGTAGCTGCCTCGGTTACCGCCAAGGGTAAAAAGAAATAGCCGCCCGAGCCTAATTCAGCGGAAATCCCTAGGCTCCCCAGTGGGTGATGGTCCACCTTGGGCCTGAATGGAACTGGGCAGCGACCTCACCCACTCATGCCTTTCTAGGGAACCTAGCTCAACTAGGTGAGAGTGCCCCTAGACTTTCCGAGATCTTTGATGGGGGCAACATCCCCCGAGCCATTGAGAGGTCTCCAGGCCCCATCGGCAAACCTATGCTTTCAGGCTACACTGATACACCTAAGCTGAAGTCGCCCTGGACCTATGGGCCGCTGGCCTTGCCTCCTCGCCCATGGATACCCCCCGTCTCCACCCTGACACCATTGAAGCGGTGCGCGATCGCGCCGACATCGTCGATATTGTCTCCCAGCATGTGGTGCTGAAAAAGCAGGGCAAAGACTTTGTGGGCCTCTGCCCCTTCCACGAAGATAAATCCCCCAGCTTTAGCGTCAGCCCCAACAAGCAGTTTTACTACTGCTTTTCCTGCGGAGCGGGGGGCAACGCCTTTAAGTTTTTGATGGAGCTGACCAAGCGCTCCTTCGCCGATGTGGTGCTGGACCTGGCCCAGCGCTACCAGGTGCCGGTAAAAACCCTGGAGCCCGCTAAACGGCAGGAACTCCAGCGCCAGCTCACCCTGCGGGAGCAGCTCTACGAAATTCTGGCGGTGACCGCCCGCTTCTACGAACATGCCCTCCATCACAGTGATGGGGGGGCAGCCCTAGCCTACCTCCAGGAAAAACGGCGGCTCAGCCCGGCCATCATTCAGCGTTTTCAGTTGGGCTTTGCGCCGGGGGGATGGCAGACCCTCTACGGCTACCTGGTGGAGCAAAAGCACTACCCGGTGGAACTGGTAGAACAGGCCGGGCTGATTGTGCCCCGCCAAAAGGGGGATGGCTACTACGATCGCTTCCGTGATCGCCTGATGATTCCCATCCGGGATGTCCAGAGTCGGGTAATTGGCTTTGGCGGTCGGGCCCTGGGGGATGAAAAGCCCAAGTACCTGAACTCCCCCGATACCGAGCTGTTCGATAAGGGGAAAACCCTCTACGGCTTAGATCTGGCT
>DVEE01000133.1 GCA_015295885.1 Leptolyngbyaceae cyanobacterium M65_K2018_010 | reverse complement strand
AACTACCGGTTAATCTTGATCAATCGACATGATAGTCAACCCCTGGCCGGATAGATCAGTTTCTTGCCATCGGATCAACGGTTTTGCCTGACCTTCCCTTTACTGCATGGTCTGCAGATAGCCAGGCATCCCCAACTCACTCAGACGGGCCTGCTTAGCTAAGACTTCCGCCTCTAGATCCAGACGATACTGGGCGACCCGATCCAATAGGTCAGGGCGGTCGGTGGCCAAAATTTGTATGGCTAGCAAGCCGGCATTTTTGGCGTTGCCAATGGCCACGGTGGCAACTGGAATCCCCGCGGGCATTTGCACAATGGAGTAGAGGGAATCGAGCCCCTGCATAGCTCGGCTGACTACTGGTACCCCAATCACTGGTAGGGGGGTCAGGGCGGCCACCATCCCCGGTAGATGGGCGGCGCCACCAGCCCCAGCGATAATCACTTTTAAGCCCCGCTGCCGGGCAGATTGGGCGTAGGCCACCATGCGCTCAGGGGTACGGTGGGCAGAAACAATCGCGACTTCGTGGGCGACTCCAAAGGTGGCGCAGATTTCTACCGCCGCCTGCATGGTGGGCAGGTCAGAATCGCTACCCATGATGATGCCAATTTCGGGAGTTGTCATGGCTTGACTGTGTTGCCAACGGTTGTTCCCCCATCATGCCACTGGTGGAAGATTGCAATTCATAACGGCTGAGACGGTTAGTAGCAAAACGTCATAGGATTTTACAGAAGTTATTTAACTGCCCCACCCCTGATTTCCTATGACCCTGACTAACGATAAGGCTGACGATAAGACCATTGTGCGCGAATATTTCAATGCCACAGGCTTTGACCGTTGGCAGCGCATCTACGGCGATGGCGAGGTCAACAAGGTTCAATTAGATATTCGCAAGGGCCACCAAAAAACCGTTGATACCGTCATGGAGTGGTTGCAAGCGGATGGCAATCTGGCTGGCCTAACCTGTTGCGATGCGGGCTGCGGGGTCGGCAGTTTGGCCATTCCGTTGGCTCAAGCTGGGGCCAAGGTTTACGCTAGCGATATTTCCGCCAAGATGGTGGAAGAGGCCCAGCGCCGGGCGGAAGCGGTTCTCCATGGCGAGCCTAGGCCGGTTTTCGAGGTCAAGGATTTGGAGGCTCTGACGGGACACTACCACACGGTTATCTGCCTGGATGTTCTGATTCACTATCCCCAGGATCAGGTGCAGGCCATGATTGCCCATCTGAGTTCCCTGGCTGAGTCGCGGCTGTTACTGAGTTTTGCCCCTAAAACCCCCTGCTACAGCCTGTTGAAAAAGATTGGTGAGTTTTTCCCGGGGCCTAGCAAAACTACCCGCGCCTACCTGCATCGGGAAGCAGAGATCGTATCCGCCCTCGTAGACAGCGGTTGGCAGATTGACCGGCGGGCCATGACCAAAACCCAGTTCTATTTTTCTCGCCTGCTAGAGGCGGTTCGCTAGCCGGGCAGCTCTAGAGACCGTAGGTATACTAGCTGCTATCTAGCCCTATTCGTGAGCTGGGAGAACCATGCCCTTAGATCGCTTATTTCTAGCTCTGGCCGCTCTGTTGGGTGGTACTGCCGTGGCCATCGGGGCCTTTGCCACCCACACCCTGCGGAGTCAGTTGTCTCCCCGCTTGATGGAAATTTTTGAAACCGGTGCCCGCTACCAGATGTACCATGCCCTGGCCCTGGCCGTGGTGGCCCTAGCCTTGGGCTATCAATTGGGCGTCCCCACCTGGTTAGCGATCGCTGGTTGGGCGTTCATCCTAGGCATAGTCATTTTTTCCGGTGCATTATACGCGCTCAGTCTGTCGGGAATATCGGTGCTGGGCGCCATCGCTCCCCTAGGGGGAGCCTTGCTGATAGTGGGCTGGGGATGCTTGGCGATCGCGGCCTGGTTGGGCCGACCAGGGGCTGCCTAGGCCTCCTTACCGAGCAAATCCCCCAGCCACTCCGTTGAAGTCCGCCTGCAGCAACCAGCGAGGGGTATGATACCTCCAGAGGATAGACCCTCATTTGCAGAGGTGGGTTAACCGCCGCCACTTACCTCCATGTTTGAATACCTGATGCCCCGATCCCTGGCTCACCCCCAGGAGGCAATTGAATATCTGGTTCTTCACCAAACAGCCCAGGACTTTCGCCTTGAGGTGGAACATCGAGCCCGATTGGAAGCCTACTACCAGTGGTACGACCAAATCGCCCAAGCCCATCGGCAGGAACTCGCCCGTATGCAACGGGAACTGAACCTGCGGGCCTGGTTTAGTCGCCCTCATCCCTAGCGGGCCGACTCTAGCACTTCTAGTTCATCGGCCTTGAGGTGGGCTCGAAAGGGGCGTTTGGAACCGTCTACCTCAAATTCAACCTGGATCGGAAAATTAGGGCTAATGGGGCGGCCTTGGTAGTCGGTCAGCAGGGTGACGACCACCCCCTCTAGACCCTTGGCATCAAAGGCTTCGTTACGATGCAACGGGTGGTGGTAAAAAACAACGGATTCTTTAATTCGCACTCGATCGCCTACATTCATAACCCACATTTACCCTTTCCCTGAACCTGGCTCACACCGACCTGTCGCAAGGATCTATGCTCTGCAACATTCCATCTTTGCACAGGATGACCCTCCGCTCCCACTGGAACCGCTCGAGATCCAGCATTTGCTGAGTAGCCGGTGAAGAAATTTGAAGCCAGATGGAGAAGCCTAAGCTTTTTTGGTGATAGGGCAACCTTGCCTCCCCCTTGAGCTGGGGTGTGGCCTAATAGAAGGTGATGAGTTGAGCAAATATACCTATGAATACCTCTTCAGACTTCGAACTTACTGGCACCCTGCAGCCCCTGGTGGTCCGTTTGTTAACCGAACACGCCTATGGGGTCTGTGAATTAGCCCAAGCCTGTGCCCAGAAACTGCACCAGCCCCTGTGCGAAGTGATTACTCCCCTGACCGATAGCCTGGAGGCCCTAGTCAGTAGCGGGCAGGTCCGCTACGATCGCCAGCAAAACCGGGTCGCCCTGGCCTAGTTAGGTTTCTAGCGTGAGTAACTCAGCCATGCGTAGGGCCATGGCCGCCATTTCAGGATCCTGACGGGCCGCCAGAGCGCTGCGCTCCTGAAAGGCTTCGCCGATTTCCGTAGCCTGTAGCAGGTTACGGGCCTGATTGATCAGTTCTTGGGCCCGTTCTAAGGGCTGGGGCTGTTTGGCCATCAGCACTTCGTCAATTTGCACAATGAACTGAGAAATAGGCCTCAACCAGCTGAACTGCTCGTGGTTGAGCACCAGATTTAGGTATTCACCCTTAGTGGGAATTTGCCCATAGGTAGCTTCGTAGGCCTCTTTTTCAGCCTCCATCAAGATTTTGTGGGATTTTAACAGCAGCGGGCGCAGTTCGCGGAGTTTGGCGAAGGCTGGGTCAGAGGCAGGATTACCGACAGTCATTCAAATTTCGTGTAACGTCCATCACTGCCCCTACCTTTCCACGAAAGGTCCTCATTTTCAAGGCCCAGCTCCGTCCTGGCCCATTGTTCCAGCCACGGTCGTTGAGGTCAAAGCCCCCATCGATAGGCTGGCCTGTCCCCAGCCTGCCTGACTCGTGGAGTGACTGAACCGCCGCTACTCCACCACTAGGTTGAGCTGATAGTTGATCCGCCCAGTGCCGCTGGCTTGCTGCTGCA
>DVEE01000262.1 GCA_015295885.1 Leptolyngbyaceae cyanobacterium M65_K2018_010 | reverse complement strand
CACTTCACCACCCCACCCTTCCACCACCCTCCCCATCCTCCAAACCGCCTTTGGTTACACCTTCGAGGAACTGCGGTTGCTGCTGAAACCGATGGCGGAAAATGGCGTAGAAGCGGTTGGGGCCATGGGCACCGATACCCCCCTGCCCGTGCTCTCAAACAAGCCCCGCCTCCTGTACGACTACTTCCATCAACTCTTTGCCCAGGTGACGAACCCGCCCATCGACTCGATTCGAGAGGCGATTATCACCTCGGCGGAGACGACTATCGGTAGCGAGCGCAATTTGCTCAAGCCAGAGCCCGAAAGTTGCCGGTTGATTAATCTGAAGACGCCGATTATCACCAACGCTGAACTAGCCCAGCTGAAGCAGGCAGGTTCCCAGGGATTCCCCTCGGTGACTCTGCCGATGGTGTTTGAGGCGGCCCAGGGCGAGGCGGGTTTAAAGTCTGCCCTGGACGGTATTTGTCAGGCCGCGGATGCCGCCATTGCTGCAGGCAAGAGCCTGATTATTTTGTCTGACCGAGCCATCGACAAGGACCACGCGCCCATCCCCGCCCTGCTGGCCGTGGCCGGACTACACCACCACCTGATTCGCAACGGCACCCGCACCCGAGTTGGCCTGGTGCTGGAATCGGGGGAACCCCGCGAGGTCCATCACTTTGCCGTGCTGATCGGCTACGGCTGCGGAGCCATCAACCCCTACCTGGTGTTTGACACCATAGAGGGTATGATTCAGGACCAACTCCTGCCCCCCATGGATCGGGAGAAAGCCTGCCAAAACTTCATCAAGGCGGTCACCAAAGGGGTGATCAAAATTGCCTCTAAGATCGGCATTTCCACCATCCAAAGCTACCGGGGGGCTCAGATTTTTGAGGCCCTGGGCCTGAACCAGGCGGTAATTGATCAGTACTTCACCTGGACCGCCTCCCGCATTCAGGGCGTCGGGCTGGATGTACTGGCGGAAGAAGCCCTGAGGCGGCACCGCCATGCCTTTCCCGATCGCCCCCTGGAGCATATCACCCTGGATGTGGGCGGTGATTACCAGTGGCGTAAGGAGGGCGAGGCCCACCTGCTCAGCCCGGAGGTGATCCACACCCTGCAAAAGGCGGTGCGTACCGGCGACTACCAGGTCTATAAGCAGTACGCCAAGCTGGTCAACGAGCAGGATAAGCAACTCTTCCGCCTGCGGGATTTGTTGCAGTTCAAAACCAGGGAGCCCGTTCCCCTGGAGGAGGTGGAGCCAGTCGAGGCTATCACCCGCCGGTTTAAGACCGGAGCCATGAGCTACGGGTCCATTTCCAAGGAGGCCCACGAGGCCTTAGCGATCGCCATGAACCGAATTGGCGGTAAGTCCAACACCGGCGAGGGCGGCGAAGACCCGGAACGCTACACCTGGACCAACGAGAAGGGCGACTCCAAGAACAGCGCCATTAAGCAGGTGGCCTCCGGACGGTTTGGAGTAACCAGCCTCTACCTCTCCCAGGCCAAGGAGTTGCAAATCAAAATGGCCCAGGGGGCAAAACCGGGGGAAGGGGGCCAACTGCCGGGCCGCAAGGTCTATCCCTGGATTGCTAAGGTGCGCCACTCGACGCCCGGCGTCGGCCTGATTTCGCCGCCGCCCCACCACGACATCTACTCCATCGAAGACCTAGCAGAGCTGATCCACGACCTCAAGAACGCCAACCGGAAGGCGCGCATTAACGTCAAACTGGTGTCGGAGGTGGGGGTCGGCACCATCGCCGCCGGGGTAGCCAAGGCCCACGCCGATGTGATTCTGATTGCCGGGTTCGATGGTGGTACCGGCGCCTCTCCCCAAACCTCCATCAAGCATGCGGGCTTGCCCTGGGAGCTGGGCCTGGCGGAAACCCACCAAACCCTGGTGATGAACAACCTGCGCAGCCGGGTGGTGGTAGAAACCGATGGCCAGATGAAAACCGGGCGCGACGTGGTGATGGCCGCCCTGTTGGGGGCGGAGGAATTTGGCTTTTCCACGGCCCCTTTGGTCTCCCTGGGTTGCATCATGATGCGGGTCTGCCACATGAATACCTGCCCGGTGGGGGTCGCCACCCAAGACCCCGAACTGCGCAAGCACTTCATGGGCGACCCCGACCATGTGGTCAATTTCATGGGGTTCATTGCCCAGGAAATGCGAGAAATCATGGCTTCCCTCGGCTTCCGCACCCTGAATGAAATGGTGGGCCGTACTGATGTGCTGGAGGCCAAGGCGGCCCTGGATCACTGGAAAGCCAAAGGCATCGATCTCTCCCCCATCCTCTACCAACCGGAGGTGGGGCCGGAGGTGGGCCGCTATTGCCAGGTGGCCCAGGACCACGGCCTGGAGAAATCCCTGGATATGACCGTGTTGCTGGAACTGTGTCAACCGGCGATTGAGGCAGGCGAACGAGTGGCGGCTACGCTGCCGATCCAAAACACCAACCGGGTGGTAGGGACGATTCTCGGCAACGAAATCACCAAGCGCCACTGGGAAGGGCTACCGGAGGATACCATTCACCTCCACTTCCAGGGCAGTGCGGGCCAGAGCTTTGGGGCCTTTGTGCCGCGGGGGGTCACCCTGGAGTTAGAAGGGGAGGCCAACGACTATCTGGGTAAGGGCCTCAGTGGCGGTAAGCTGATTCTCTATCCCCCCAAGCAGTCCACCTTTGTGCCTGCGGAAAACATCATTACGGGGAATGTGGCCTTCTACGGGGCCACCAGCGGCGAAGCCTTCATCCGTGGTCTGGCTGGGGAACGCTTCTGCGTCCGCAATTCCGGCGTCACTGCCGTGGTGGAAGGGGTGGGCGACCACGGCTGCGAGTACATGACCGGTGGCCGGGCGATCATCCTGGGCCGCACGGGCCGCAACTTTGCCGCGGGCATGAGCGGCGGCATCGCCTACGTGCTCGACGAAGCAGGTGATTTTGCTCTTCGCTGTAACACCGAAATGGTCGATCTGGAACGCCTGGAAGACCCGGAGGAAATCCGCGACCTGCAGGAGCTGATCCAGCGCCATGTGGGTTACACCGAGAGCAAACTGGGCCAACGGATTCTCAATCACTGGGAGACTATGGTGCCTCAGTTCGTCAAGGTGATGCCCCGCGACTATAAGCGGGTGCTGCAACACATCCAAAAAGCCCTGGCCGATGGGCTCACCGGCGACGAAGCCCTGACCGCTGCCTTTGAAGAAAACGCCCGCGATGTGGCGCGGATTGGTGGGAGTTAGGGGTTAGGAATGGATTGTAGGGTGAGGCGCTACTGCTTAACTTTTGGTGGGTAGTGCCCAAACTACAATCGCGGAATCCCTGTAAGGTGAGCACCGCCCACCATCACCACCAGGTCAATGACAGTCCGCCCCACTACTGTATACCCTGCATATCTCATCAGACAGATGAACGGGAAGGGAGAAAAGGCATCAAAATAAAGTTACCACAACCATTTTGAGCCTTTCGGGACTCGCCCCGGGTCGAATATTCGATACTGGAACTGGTGGCGCAGCGGTTGTATGGCCTGGTGGAAGGGTATGAAGACCTGAATGACGATTACAGCATACCGAGTTGGCCAACGCTCGTGTCGACACCATTCGCACACCTCAGGGTACGACCGCAACAGCCGATGGGCCAACCGCAGCATAGGCAAAGACCGCTCTGTGCTGACGGTGGCACT
>DVEE01000585.1 GCA_015295885.1 Leptolyngbyaceae cyanobacterium M65_K2018_010 | reverse complement strand
TCTAGTTTCAGCCAGCAAAGCCCGTTTGAGGAAGATTACCATACCCTAGCCGGTTTCATCCTGAAGCCTATGGGGCGTATCCTCACCGCTGGCGATTACTTTGCATGGCAGGGGTGGCGCTTTGAGGTGATGGATTGAGGTGATGGATATGGATGGTCGGCGGATAGGTAAGGTGCTGTTGAGTTGAGAGAGGGGCGTCGGGACTGGAGGCTAGCCTAGCCTGTGGAGTACCCCTCTAAGGGGGCTTAAGGTCGCCAAGGTTTAGGCCAAATTTTTTAGGTCATTTTTTTATAGAGCATGATGGACCAGACCCAAACGCCGATATTATCTGCCCTGCAGGAGAGTGGGCAGCGTTCAATGGCGGCCTTTTTTGCCCCAGGTCACAAGCGGGGCCAGGGGGCTTCACCCCGTTTGAAGCAGGTTCTGGGGACTGCCGCCCTGCGCTCTGACCTGCCAGAACTGCCGGAGTTGGACAATCTATTTGCCCCAGAAGGAATTATCCGAGCCGCCCAGGAGTTGGCCGCGGCGGCTTTCGGAGCAGAGCAGACCTGGTTCCTAGCCAATGGGTCTACCTGTGGTCTAGAGGCGGCGATTCTGGCCACCTGCAACCCAGGGGACAAGATTTTGGTGCCCCGGAATGTCCATCGCTCGGTGATCAGTGGACTCGTTTTAGCCGGGGCCAGACCGGTGTATGTGTTGCCAGAATATGCCCCAGATTTGGGTCTGGTTCTGGGGGTCCAGGCTGAGGCGATCGCCGCCGCCCTGGCCCACCATCCGGATATCCGAGCAGTGTTGCTGGTGTCTCCCACCTACCATGGTATTTGCTCGCAGGTGGCGGCCATTGCGGCCATTGCCCATGCCCATGGCATTCCCCTACTGGTGGATGAAGCCCATGGAGCCCACTTGGCCTTTCACCCGCAGCTCCCCGCCAGTGCCCTGGCCCAGGGGGCTGACCTGGTGGTGCAATCAACCCATAAGGTGCTGTCGGCCCTGAGTCAGGCCGCCATGATCCATAGCCAGGGCGATCGCATTGATCGCGATCGCCTGCGAGCCGCCCTCGCCCTTGTCCAATCCAGCAGTCCCAATTACCTGCTGCTGGCCTCCCTGGATGCCGCCCGCCACCAGATAGCTACCGCAGGCGAGTCCCATCTGTCAGACACCCTGGCCCTGGCCCTGGCCCTGCGGGCTCAGTTGTCGGCCATCCCCGGTCTCAGCGTGGTCGACCTACCGGCGCTGGCCGCTTATTCCAGTGTGCAGGATCTGGACCTCACCCGCATCAGCGTCGATGTTTCCGACCTAGGACTCACCGGGCTGGCCGCCGATGCCATCCTGCACGAAGAACTGGGCGTGACCGTCGAACTACCAGAGCTGCGCCACCTGACCTTGATAGTCAGTCTGGGGAATACCTCGGCCGATGGGTGGCGCTGCCTAGAGGGGTTCCGGACCCTGGCCGAGCGCTTCCCCATCCAGAAAAATCCATCGATGGCCCCTGCGGCTACTCCCCAGATGGAGTACGCTGAGGCCCCCTTGAGCCTGCCCCTGGTGTCGCCCCGGGAAGCCTTTTTTGCTCCCAAGGAAACGGTGCGGACCGCCGCCGCCCCCGGACGAATTAGCGCCGAAACTCTCTCGGCCTATCCCCCTGGCATCCCTACCCTGGTGGCGGGGGAGGTGATTACCCCCGAGGCGATCGCCTATCTGCGTACTGTGAAGCACCAGGGCGGCTACGTTACCGGTGCCAGTGACCCCGCCCTGGAGACGCTGCAGGTGCTGAGTCGGGAACCTTTACGGGCATTCCTTGGGTAGTCGGCCAGACAGCCGGGAGCATTCGTGATATTCTTTGGCCCTAGGCTGTGGCCACCCTTCACCCTCTCAATTGGCTATGCGATCGCCCCTTCCCACCCTGCCCAAGGCCGAACTCCACATCCACATCGAAGGCTCCCTGGAGCCGGAAATGATGATTGACCTGGCCCAGCGCAACCGCATTACCCTGCCCTACGAGTCGGTGGAAGCGGTGCGAGCGGCCTACCAGTTTGAGAATTTGCAGTCTTTTCTGGATCTGTATTACGCTGGAGCCCAGGTTTTGCAAACGGAGCAAGATTTCTACGACCTCACCTGGGCTTACCTACAAAAGTGTGCCGCCCAACGGGTTTGCCATACGGAAATTTTTTTCGATCCCCAAACCCATACGGACCGGGGGATTCCCTTTGAGGTGGTGCATGGCGGTATTAGTCAGGCTTTGAAGGATGGCAAAAATCAACTGGGAATTTCCTCGGGGTTGATTCTCTGTTTTTTGCGCCACCTTAGCGCCGAGGCAGCCATGGCTACCCTGGAACAGGCCTTGCCCTACCGGGACAGCATCATAGCCGTGGGGCTAGATTCCTCCGAACTAGGCCATCCTCCGGTTAAGTTTCAATCCGTGTTTGACCGAGCTAGGGCAGAGGGGTTTCTAACCGTAGCCCATGCCGGGGAAGAGGGCCCGCCGGACTATATTTGGCAGGCCATTCGCCTGCTGAAAGTTGCTCGCATTGACCATGGGGTACGTTGTGTAGAGGATCCAGCCCTGGTGGATTATCTGGTCGACCATCAGATTCCCCTCACGGTTTGCCCCCTATCCAACGTCAAGCTCTGCGTGTTTCAGTCCATGGCCGATCACAACCTCAAGCAGCTGATGGATCTGGGCCTGTGTGTCACCGTCAATTCCGACGACCCGGCCTACTTTGGGGGTTACGTCGAAGAAAACTACACTGCCATTGCCGCGGCCCTAGCGCTAACCCCCAAGGATTTGCGGCAACTGGCCCAAAACTCCTTCAAGGCCTCCTTTTTGAGTTCGGCAGAGCAACAGCCCTACCTAGACGCGCTAGCAACCGCCTTGTAAGCATTGGGTGCACGGTTGCAGAAGGGTGCTGGAATTCTGGGATATTGCATCATTGTCTTGGCGGCCATTTGCTTCAGCGTTCAAAACCTGGTGGCCCGAGTCCTGTTTACCCCCTCCTCGGTGATGGGTTGGTTTGAAACCGGCGGCTTTGTAGCCGCAACGCTACCTAATTCGTTTTTACTCCTGTTTATGCGCATGGTACTGGGAGTACCCTTGATGGTGATGCTCCTGCCCCAGGTGTATCCCCATCTCTGGCAGGACTTTGCCCACCTCAAACAGCCAGAGTACCGGCGGGAACTGGGACTAGCTTTGGCGGGAGGTGGGCTGATGTTTCTCTACCTGGGGCTGCTCTACGTCGCCGTGGGCCGCCTTGCAACGGGTATTGCCCTGAGCCTATTTTTCACCTTTCCCGTCTATACGGCGCTGATCTCCTGGGGATGGTTGGGCCAACGGTTGAGTGGCTGGGGTTGGGGCATCATGGCTCTGATTGGGCTGGGCAGCGGATTGACACTGCCCCTCCAGGGTCAGGCTACGGTCAGTTGGCTAGGAGTCAGCTTTGGTCTAGCTTCTGCGGGGGTCTACGCCCTCTATACGGTAGTGGCCCAAAAGGCCTTTGAAACCTTTCATCCCCTACCCTTTACCACTATCAGCTTTGCCGCTACCCTGCTGCTATCGGGGGTCAGCCTGCTGATCAGTCCGGTCCGCTGGGAAGGGCTACCCTGGCTGGGCCTGTGGATCGGTGCCTTGGTTTCGGCCTTGGCGACGGCGACGGGCCATCTGCTCAATAACCTGGGAATCCGCAGGGT
>DVEE01000228.1 GCA_015295885.1 Leptolyngbyaceae cyanobacterium M65_K2018_010 | reverse complement strand
TCCCCAGTACTGGTTGCCCTGACGTAGAAGGGCGGCTTCTCGCTCTTCTGCTAGCTTCACCAGATCGTCGCGGTCAGCAACCCGGGCTTTTTCAATGCGAGCATGCCACTTTTGAATCTCCTGAGCGGTGGCCAGAATACTCTCTTCCAGTTGTTGCTCCCGCCGCTTCAGGTTACCTAAGAGGGTAATGGCATCCTGCTCCTGGCCTCGCAGTTGATCCTCTAGACCTAGGAGTTCTAGGTGGGGGTTGGCCTTCAAAAATTCATCTAGCCGAGTCTCTAAAAACCGACTCAGGTCTTCAAATAGCCCCACAATGATTCCTCCCGCTGCGATCGCTGCTCCCAGAATAGCGGCTTAGTCAACCTAGAGCTAGCACTGCCCAGCTGGACCTAGATCCTAGAGGAAGGACGCCACTGTAGATAAGCGGAAAAAGCCTGATTAAGAGGAAGACAATTCTGCCATTCAAACAGGACTGCCAACCGCTGAGGAAGAAAGCGGCGCATCCCAGCGGCTTCAGGGGCGGTTGGCCTTGTTCTAAAATTGTTGGCCGATGAAGATAGATCGCACCTCTCCGTTGCGACGAATCACAACCTCCTGGTTTGAAACAGACACCAGGCTCCAACCACCATTGCCAATGCGCTCACCGATATATACCCGTTGGGGCACTCCGTTGATTTCAAACAAGGCGGCCGAGCGATCCCCCAGCTCTAGCACCCCGACTAGGACATGGACTACTCCCGGAGTCGCCGGTGAAATAGGTGCAACCGCGACAGGGTTAGGACGAGGAGCCGACTGAGCCCCAGGCGCCGCAACCGGAGTCTGAGACGCCGCCGTAGCCGGCTGGGTGGTTTGGTAGGGAATGTAGACCCGCTCAATCACATTGATCCGTTGTCCACCGGCAGATCCTACCCCTACGCCGAGGGGCGACAACAGGGGAGGGCTGACCGGCACTAGAGAAACTTCAGCACCTGGACCGGGATTAGGCTGGCTAGAAACTTGAGGCTGGTCTGCCTTCTTGCCAATGACCTCTAAGGATCGCTGCAGGTAGTTTAAAAACTCAGCATCGGACTGACCGGCCGTGGAAGAGGGTCCCTGGCCCACCTCCGTCGCCGGTTGACGCTGGGCCACCCAAACTAAGGCCACCATGCCAGCCAGGGAAAGAACCGTTGAGGCCAGTAAACAGCGATCCAAAAACCTACCCAGACGAGTCTTAGACTTGGGGGCCGCTTTGACCGGCCCTAGGGAGCCAGCATCCTCCCTTTCAGGGAGGTCTAGACTACCGCCCGGGGTGGTGGCTAGAGTCTGGTGAGGGTTAGTCGCGATGCTTTCAATTGTCCCATCGGTTGTTGTCCCGTCGGTTAGGGCGGTCAAGGCCTCTGAATCGGCTCGCACAATAGCCGCCTCGGTTTCCTGCTCGACAGCCACCAGGGCCGCTTCATCGCCATCCAGAAGTTTGTCAATATCTTCAAAAAGGCCCGCCATCAAACTGTCGGCATAGTTACCAACGACCACTTCAGGCGGCTCATCGATCCCGGGCCCTCCGACGTTCTCCTCCGGCAAGGGCAGAGTGGCTGTGTTTAGAGTGTCTTCCTGACTCATAGATTTCGTCCTGGCTATGGTGTAACGGCCCCAGGCTGGTCGGCCCTGCAGTGATCCTCAATCCCCAACGCTCTACCCATAACAAAGGCCGCATCGACCCGATCGGCAAATTCTGCTGAAGTTTACCCTAACTTGCCAAATCTTTCACTAGCGGATGAAAATTAATTAATGCTGGGATGGCTGGCCTGGGCCCTGCTCATGGTCGTAGCCTGTTCCCCCCCCGCCGATGCAGCAGGAGAGAAAAACACTTGTCTAAGTTCTTATCGGTGTTGCCTTAGATGGAGTACGGGCTGGCCAGGGGAATGGCCTGTTGAGTACCCTAGCCTCCTACAATTAACTTTCTGAAATCTTGTGCCAGATTTGACGGCAAGTGCTACATTGGCAGCAATTTAATCTGGCCTAAAGTCCAAGGCTCTGATTCTTGAGGGAGTCGTTTCGGTCTCAACGTCCTCAAGACCAGCGAGAATAGCCCCTTGATCCGGTTCCTGTGAATTGTTTTTTGCGTGAGGAGTAGTCTAGTGACTCAGTCAATCCCTAGCGATACCCATGGGCCACAGGCCGAAGTTGCCCGCCTAGAAGCTGAGTTGGAAATGCGCGATCAGCTGGTGCAGCAGCTATCCCAGGAGTTGTTTCGGCTGGTTAAGGGCAACGCCGGCTTTATGCCCAGTCCCGAAGTTTCTGAACAGCATCAGGCTGAAGTCAGGGCTCTGCGTGACCAACTCCGTAGTGTGGAGAAGCAGGTCGACTTCTATCAGGGGCAATTGGAAGAGCGCGATGCTGAGATGGTTAAACTCCGGCAAACGGTGCAAGAGTTGACCGATCGGTCTCGCATGTTAGAGCAGGTAGTCCAGGAATTGCCAACGGTATACCGACAGAAGTTTTCTGATCGACTCACCCTGGTGAAACAGCGGGTAGCTGAGTTGCAGCGGGAGAATCGCCAACTGCAAGCCGAGTTGCAAAGCGCCACCTATCGTCTGGCCATGCGGACTAAGCGGCCCCAACGGCTGGAGTTGCCTAGTCTTAACCAGGGCGGTCTGGAGGGTTTATCTCTACCGACCTTTGGCGGTGCTTGAGGCCGCTGGCCAGGTGGCCTATGGCTAACTGAGTTATCTCGCTTCAGGCAATGGCTGAACCGAGGCGGGACTGAGGCTACCCGTATGGATGAGCGCCCGGTGTAGCATGGCCACGACCTCGGCTCGACTAGCCAGTCGATGGGGGGCTAGTTGACTAGTCTGGGGGGCGCTAGTCAATAGGTTGGCCTCCAGGGCTGCCACCAAGGGGAGTTGGGCCCAACGGGGCACCTGTTGGTGGTCTTGGTAGGGTTTCAGCCGTACCTCTGGATTTTGGTTTGATTTTAAGTTGAGCCCGGTGGCCAGGGCGACAATCACCTGAATTCGGCTCACCGCCAGGTCCGGGCGGAAGGTCTGGTCAGGATATCCGCTCAAAAAGCCCATTTGCACTGCTTTCTCAATATCGTTGTGGGCCCAGTGGCGCTGACTAACATCTGAGTAAGGCTGAGCCGTAGCGCGATCTGGCCATTGGTATAGGCGCACCAATTGGGCGGCCAATTCAGCCCGGGTCATCGGGGCATCGGGTTGAAAGGAACCGTCTGGAAAGCCGGAGATCAATTGGTGGTTCGCCAAATCTGCTAAAACCGGATAGATCCAATGGTCAGCAGGGACATCTATAAAGTCTGGGCCATCAACCCGATCGGCAAGGGGTGGCCAGACGGCTTGGGGGGGGAGAGGCTGGGGAATGACAGGCGGCGGCACCGTCAAAGCTGAATCGGTTGCTGTCCGTTGGCCTGGGGAGAGGGAGGAGCGGGCATGACTAAGCCCGGCCCTGCTGGAGGTGATGCTTTCGATAAAGCCCGCGGAAGGGATGGTTCGAAACCGCAGGCCATGGGCACGCCAAACTACGGCTCCCAAGCCCAGAGCCAAACCCAGGGCCAGGCCAGTGAGCAGAATCAACGGTTTAACAGGGGGAGAAAAGTCCCTCGGAGGCTGCATTGTGAGGTGGTCGAGCGGGGCGAGCTAAGGCTAACCTAGATAGGCGGATTTGGCGTTAGGGCCTTGGCACATTATCATAGGCTTTGCTGGAAGATCTG
>DVEE01000101.1 GCA_015295885.1 Leptolyngbyaceae cyanobacterium M65_K2018_010 | reverse complement strand
TGTCCCTGCAGGGTCAGGGTAGCCTGGTCCGCATCCACCCTGTGAACCTGGTAAGCGCGTCCTTGTAGATAGGTGGTCAGGGTCTCTAGGCTTGACTCGGCGGAGCCTGACACCGGCAATACTAGGGTTTCGGTCCGATCTTTGGTGGCCGCTCGGAGAAAAAAGAATAACCCCACCATCAGCAGTAGGGTCAGAAACAGGGTGGAATAGGTCACAGTCTCGGTCACAGTAGCCCTCAGCGGTGCAGGTACTGTTCTAGCCTACGGAATGTTGAACGATTCAGCTAGCTGGCATCGCCCTATGCCGCTCAAGGCTGAGACTTAAAGGCGAGGATAGGTCAGGGCTTGACTGGCGGTGTAGGTAGGCTTAACCGATTTTCCCATGTAGTTTTTCCAAAATTCAGCCAGTTCTTCGGCTTGCAGTCGCCAATCTGGATTCAGACGGTACATCCGGCGAGGTCGCCCCCGTCCTTCGACCTTTTTCCAGTAACCATCCACAGCCTTCTCATCTTCTAGGAACTTTAAGGCTCCGTAGAGCACGGTATCAGAGAGGCGGTAGTGGGCAAATTGTTCGGTGAGCTGTTGAATCAGCTCAGTGCCGTAGGAATCCTGTTGTAGTAGGACGGCCAGCACGTAGCAAACGGCCAGCTCTTTATTCAGATAGATCGGCGGTGGATCCTCGAAAAACTGATAGATATCCTCAAATTTCATGGGATCACTCCAAGAGGTTATAGGGCCAATTGCCTCCCCTGACTGAGGTCAATCAGCAGCTTTGCCCCAGGGGCTAAAGCCAGGAAGCAACCAAGGGCTCAGGCTAAATTTTGCTTGAATTAAACTGACTGAGCCTGATATACAGGGAATGAGGTTGAGCCTGATGGCCCAAGCTTGAACCCCGGCACCGCCAGATAAGTGCCAGGGGCAGTAGCCTTGCTGAGGGGTGACGACCATAGCCGCTAACCTAGCCGCTAACCCGGCCGACAAACTCAACTAGAGCCGATCTACAACGCAGCTCAGCTCAACGGAATTTGTAGGTTAATTCTAAGCACAGGTGATTCCCCTAGTAACCCAGAAGGAGAAATCAGTAACTAAATGCAAATTTTTTTAGACATTATTAAATATTCGTGGCCAGAGATAATTTGAGCAAGAAATTCCTTGGCTGAGAATAATTCAATTGGGAGCCGTAGGGGTGGGCGGTGCCGGAGAGCGGGTTCGCTCGGGGCCGGTAAAATCGCTGGTGGTAAATAGGATGCGCCCATTGCGAAGGGCCATCAACTCAATTTGGAGGGGACCGGCCGTAAAGATATCACTGGCGGCAATGGCCTGCAGATCCAGGGCCTGCCCCTCTTGTTTGACCGCAGACAAGAACCTCAGCAGCGTTTCGGTGCGGTTATCGGCCACCTGCAGGAAGTCATCCACCACCCCATCCTGCCGGGCCCGGAACTGGGTCGCGACCAAGAGCAGGTTCAGCCGCTCAACCAGATCGCGATCGCTGAGGGGCAGTTTATCCAGGGATACGGTGGCTAAGCGCTCCCCCGTCTGATACACCCGTTGGTTCGGGGTGGCATCGATGAACACCTGAATGCAGGGGTCTTCGCCCCGCACAACACAGGGTTCACCGGTTACATAGTTGGCGGCAGACAGCAGCCGAATCAGGTAGTCCTGGCCACCGCTGAGCCGCTCAATCAGGCGTTCAACTTCGCGATTACCGATCAAGATCACCTGTTGGTCCGTCACGGTTCCTGGCACGATGGCCTGAATGGCGCGGCGATTGGCTTCGTAGAGAAACTGATTGATAAAAGCCGTAGCCTGCTCTCGGTTTTCCACCCGCACCAGGCTAGAGAGCAGTTCTTGGTTGCGGCTGAGGGCAATATTGCCCCGAAATAAGCCCTGGTACTGGTTTTGCAGGTCCGCCACCTGCTGTTCTAGGAGGCTCTGCTGGGCCTGCAGGTCATCTAAGCGTTGCTGCCGCTCGGCGATGGCCTGATCGCGCTCGGCAATGCGTTGGTCCAGCTCAACAATGGCGCGATCGCGGCTGGCAATTTGGGCGCGAATGCCCGCTTGCTCTTGCAGGAGTTGATCGCGCTCAGCCCGCAGGACCTCCGTAGACTGGCGCAGGGCATTGGCCTGGGACGACACCGTTGCCAGTTGGTCACGGGTGCGCTGGAGTTGGGCCTGGGTCTGTTTTTGCTGATCCACCGCCCGATCCAGGGATTGGTTAATGTCCCGCAGTCGACCCAGGGCCCGTTGCCGTTCCGTGGCCGCGGCTTCCAAATCCGTTTTTACCCGCTCCTGCTCAGCCAGGGATTGGGCCAGTTGCGCTTCCGCATCGGCCAGGTCATCCTGAATTTTACCCAGCTCAAAAACACCGGTGCGCAATTGGCTACTCACCCCAAACAGGATCGCCAGGGTTGAAGCCGAAATCAGGCTGCCGGTGGCAATGCTGACAAGGGTGGCCGTTTGTCGAGGGCGCAGGTTAAACAGGCTGAGGCGGGCTTTACCAACGCGCATCCCGATGCGATCGCCCAAGGTAGCAATCACACCCCCCAGCATTAATACCGCCAAGATTAGAACATATCCAGAAACCATGCCCTAGTCATCGGAACGATTCCATTCACTCCCTTGCCCCACTCTACTGTAAGGCAGTTGTCTTGGCGGGGGGCAGGGACCAGAACCCTAGACTTACCGTCGCTCTCCCTGGGCCCTGGCGGCGGACGACGGAATAGGTTTCCTCCAATTCAGTCAACCTCTACCAGGTGATTTTCAACCCCTGCTGCACCATAAAGGCCTGCAGAGCGGCCATATAACCGTTGGGAATCACCTCCGATGGATCGATCATCGGCGTATCCGGTGAGATCAGCCAACCGGCCGTAACCCCAGCCGCCGATCCGACCTGCCACTCGCCGTAGTGCACCCGGGTGGAGGCATTGGCAATGTGGGTAGCCGCGATGGCCTTACCGCCGATGAGCAAGTTATCGACCCCCTGGGGAATCAGACTTTCAAAAGGAAGTTGGATCGGCTTCACCAAGGGCTCTTGGGCTGGGGCGCTAACGGCATCCCCCGAGGGCAACCAGTTGCGGTAGCGGCAGCCGTGGATATCAATGGCATAGTGGCTGACCCCCACCGCCGTAGGACTAAAACTGCGCTGGTCTGGGAAGTCGTAGCGCATATCGTTTTCCCGAATCATAAACTCCTCCTGGCCGTAGGCCGCCCGGCCCAGAATCCGCCGCCCTTCGCGAAAATAGGGCACCATACTGAGACCCGAGCGAGTCCCCATGGGGCTATCGGGGCCGTAGAGGTAGGCTAGGGGATAGTCAGGAGTGGCCTGAGTTTCCAGCAGCCAGCGGGCAAACATGAGGGCGTGTTCTTCGGCGAACTTCAGGGCCGATTGCGAGAGCCCCCCCATCCAGTTTTGGTACTGCCCGGAGGCGGCCAAATCCCGGTCTTGCAACACCAGGGGGGGATCCATCCAGTTCCAATCATTGCCTTGATTCCAGTTAATCATGGCAATATCCCCCCGGGCCGGAGCCCCTAGGTAGGGGTTATTGCGAGTTTGGCTGACGATCCGGCGGTAGTGGAAAAAGCTCTTGCCCGCGAAAAAGGGGAACCCCTCCAGGTCGTAGACCGATCGGTGTTCATGGAGCGCGTAGGTGGGTTGGATCCGCTGCAGGGCGGCAAGACTGTCCCCATTATCGTCATGGATAGCGAGCCCAAAGGGATAGGTAAAGGCCTGGGTGCAATCGGGGTTGTCAAAGGCGGCGGCGTTGGGTTCCCCAGTGGTAGCCCTAGATTCCGATCCGAGTCGGTAGGGAACTTTGGCCCAGGCCACCAGTTCGCCCGTATCCGTGGCATCAATCACCACCATGGACTGCCCTGCCGGCGGTTGCAGCTTAACCGAAACCCGATCAAAGTCTGGGGTAGGGGACCAGCTATACCACTCGGCCAACTCCTCCGACAGTCGCCCCTTGGGGACGTAGTTGGGGTCCTTGGGAATCCGGCGCACCCCGTAAACCGCGGTGATACGGCGACCGGTGCCATCAAACTCGGCCCCCTTAAAGGCGGTCATGGTGGCCCAGCGGCTTTGGGCAGCGGCGGCCTGGGTTTCCTGGAGAAACTGTTCCGCGGCCCGGGCCCCGACCAGGGGGGGAAAACAGAGCGCACCCACCCAGCAACTATTAATTTCGGTTACGGGACGGGTTTTGCCCCGGGGGCTCCAGTCAGGGAGTTCCGCGGCCTGTTGCTTAATCAGACGACGAAAGCGCTGCCAACTGGGGGAAAAGTTATTGGCTTGCCGCATCCGTAGGGATTCATCCAGGGCCGACACCCCCTGGGAACTCACCTGACCCCCGAGCCAGGGCGCTACCTCAATCAAGCAGGTTTGCGCTCCGGTAGCCATGGCATGGGCCGCCGCCGCCACCCCGCCCAGGGATCCCCCAATCACCGCCACCTGGCATTCCCAAATTTCCTCAAACCTAGGCAGAGGATTAATCTGAGGCCGACCATTAAAGGCAACGGGCTGGGGCAGTCGGGATAATCGCAAGGCGGGAGTGAGATCTGGGCCGGTAGCCCCCTCTGGGGTGGCGGCCGATGGCGGTTGCCGAGAAGCGGTAAACCCTGCCAGGGCACCGGCTCCGAACATGGCCAAAGCCAGCCCCGATAGATGTCGCCACCTGATTCGCGATCGCTGTTGCCTCACCGCCCCTTTCCCCACTGACCATGCCAAGGTTTTACCATAGCTTGGTCAAGGCAGATCAGCCAGTTCCGGGGGTGGCCAGGAAGAGGGCCGGCGGCTAGATTTGGTGGTTTTGTAGACGCCGGTTTTTAAACAACCTGATACAGTTACCAGAGTCTAGTCTTAAATTCAGCCTGCGATAACCTTCAACAGCATGAATAGCGATTTCTCCTCCTTCAATCATCAGGGAGTTTCCTCCTTCAGTACGGCCTCAGAGGCTTGGGAACCCTCCATCGCCTCAGAAGAGGCGACGCCCCTACTCACCATTGAGGCAGTCCAAAAATATCTCAATCGCTCCAGAGCGTCGGTTTACCGATATGCCAATACCGACCCCAATGTCCTCAACCCTCCCTACGATCCAAAGAAACTCAACCCTGAAATCCGCAAAGATAAAGACGACCCCCTAGAGTTTCGCCCCCAGGAAGTCCGGCGGTTTGCCGAAGAAGTGCTGGGGCTGAACCCCACCATTCAAGTGCAACTTCCCACCGAAACAGTCACCCTGGATCTGCTGCGCAAGATTCTGCTGGAGCTCCAGGCTATCCATGCCCTGCTGGCCGCCCAGTCCACCCAGCCAGATTAAAGGAGTGAGGTTATCCCTCCCTCGAGGATAGCTCCCCTGGGGCAGGAATGCTAAAATGCATAGCATATTAGGGGAACGGTTCAAGCCGCTGGGTTGTCCCGAGGCGGGTCACCCAATCTAGATATCCCGATGACTCTGGTGTTCTAGGCAACGGTTTATTGTTGAGTTCAGTCTATGATTGCTTGATAAAGAGTTCTTTGTTGAAAGAATCCGAGCCCGTTGAGCACGCCCGATAGTTTTGCTCACTTCTTCTACATTGGCTCGTTTTGCTGATTTCAGACCCGACATTGTATGGATTCTGCCAGTCAACCTGACACTCCCCCGGGGGAACCTCCTAGTATTTTTTCCAACCTACTCGGTATCGTCATTGCCTTACTGACGCTTACCTTGCCCATGGGAGTCATTGCCCACTTTTCCTCCATCCAAGGGCTATCCCCAGCTCCGACCAACCTGCCTACGCCCCGCTCGGGACGCTAGGGTGGCCGCTGCCCCGCTTGCAGGGCAGGGAAAGTTGGGACAGTTCCCCAGCTTGGCCAGGGAGAGCTGGGTCCTGGCGCTGCCATTGGAGTCCCCCAGGGGCAAGCCTGCCTAGGCTGTCAGACGGCTCTAGGTTTTATGGCTCTAGGTTTTATGGCTATGGAGCACCGCTGGCCAGGTTTCAACCCTTGGAAAGGGGCTGAGAACTGACCCCAGACCGCGATCGCAACCGGGGATGGTGGCTTAGGGGTAAGGCCAGGGGAGAATCGAGATTAATTTCCCGGGCTGAGCGCACCAGTAAACCGGCCGTAGCCAGGCTGGCCACCATGGAACTACCGCCATAGCTCAACAGCGGAAAGGGTAACCCGGTGGTCGGCAAGATGCCGGTGGCGACGCCGATGTTCAGGAGGGCTTGTCCTACCAAAACCACCATCGCCCCCACCGCCACCAACTTGTGGAGCGGCTGGGTGACACGCAGGGCGACGACCAGGGCCAGGGTGGCGTAGATCAACAGCAGGGTGAGCAACACCAAACCGCCTACCAGACCAAATTCTTCCGCGTAGACCGCAAAAATAAAGTCTGTGTACTGAATCGGTAACGCCGAGAGTTTTTGTTGAGATAGCCCAAAGCCCTCTCCCCAGAGTCCTCCAGAGCCGATCGCCAACAGGCTTTGAATCAACTGATAGCCTTGATCACCGGGATCAGCCCAGGGATTGAGAAAGGAAATAATCCGCTGTCGCTGATAGGTTTTAACGCTGATACTCAACCCCGCCGCCAGGATTCCCCCCACCGCCGTCAGGCCGACGTAGCGAAAGGGCAGGCCGGAGGCCAGGGCAATCAACCACAGGGTGAGGCCGCAAACGGCCGCGGTACTCAGGTTCGGCTGCAGCAAAATAGACCCTAGGATGGCGACAAAGATCCCCAGCCAGGTGAGCCGGGTCTGCCAAGATAGCTGATGCCAACGGCCAAACAGTCGAGCCCCTTGCAAAACCAGGCAGGGTTTAATCAGCTCGGAAGGCTGAATCATGAAGGGACCCAGCGGTAACCAGCGGGTGGCACCGTTGACCGTCACCCCCACCGAGGGGATCAAGGTCAGCATGACTAACCCCAGCAAGGCCAACAGCGCTATTCCTGACAATTTAAGCAGGCGATCCAAGCTGGTATGGGCAATGTAGTTAAACCCCACCAGGCCCGCCCCCACCCACAGGATTTGCACCAACACATAGTGGAGGCCGTAGCCCTGCTCGGTCACTGAAACTGGGTAGGAGGCGGAATACAAAATTAGTAGCCCCAGCCCCAACCATACCAAGGTCAGCCAGCGCAACCAACGGGCCTCTGCAGACCACTGAGGAACAGTCGGATCCAGCCACGGTGCCAAGAAAGTGAGTTTCAACCTATGCCATCCCTAATTTTTGGGCTCAGTATAGCGAAGTCGGCGAAACCCAGCACAGCAGAAAAGATGGGCGAGGGATCTGCGGATCTCGCCATCGGCAGGGTCCCAGTTGCGGATAGCGGCGATCGGGCTCTAGCCCTGGATGAGCCGTAATATTGCCCCATCTAGGGGCCGCTTTCCCCTACCTGCTCGATTTTGGGCCCGTGCGATAATCAGAGGGCAAAGTTAACCATGCTCGCCGGACTTTGCACCTTTGGTTTTGGGAGGCAATACCGTGGCCAGTCTGATGATGAACGAATCCCTGCAGGCTTACCGGGCTGACCTAGATGGCCTGCTGGAACGGGTACAAAGCCTGGCGGCCAATATTAACAACCCTGACTTGCAGCTCACCACCCATAACCTCAGACGTAACGTCAACGAACCGTTTTTATTTGTCGTCGTCGGCGAAGTCAAGGCCGGCAAGAGTAGCTTTGTCAATGCGTTGCTGGAGGCTGAAGTCTGTGCCACGGATATCGAACCCTGCACCGATGCCATTCAGCAAATTGTTTTTGCCGAAACGGAATTTGTGGAGCAGGTGGAGCCCAGTCTGAGAAAAATTGGCCGCCCCATTCCCATCTTGCAGGATATTTCCATTGTCGATACCCCCGGCACAAATACGATCATCCAGGAGCATCAAATTATTACTGAGCGGTACATTCCCAACAGTGATCTGACTTTTTTTGTTCTGTTTGCCAAGAATCCTTACCAAAAAAGTGCCTGGGATTTCCTCGATTTTGTCAGTGTAGAGTGGCGCAAAAAGGTTGTCTTCATTCTGCAGCAGGCCGATCTGCTGCGCCCCGCCGACCTGCAAACCAACCTGGAGCGGGTCAAGGAATACGCCTATCAAAAGCAAATTAAGGCACCGATAATCTTTCCCACTTCCGCCACCCTAGAAGCGGAGGGAGACTTGGATGGCAGTGGCTTTCAACCGGTGCGCCAGTACATTCAGGCTATGGTGGCTTCGGGGGAAAGTTACAAAATTAAGCTGCGCTCGGTGAGCCAAACCACTCAGCAAATCATTGACCTGCTCCAGGGGGATGTGGTGGCTCTGAACCAGCAGCTGGCGGCGGATCAGGCCACAGCCCAGAGCATTCGCGAAAAAATTGACGCGGGTAAAAAGCGCTCTAGCTACGAGGTCAACACCCTGGCCGATCGCTTGGCGGCCCGTTATGAGTTGATCGCCGCTCGCATTAAGCGCGAATTTCGTGACAGCCTATCGGTGCTAACGGTCATGCGCCGATCCTTTGCGGGCTTGTTTAACGAAGAGGCCTCTATGCAGGCTTGGGTCGATGACTTTCAAGCCCGCTGCAGCCGCGACCTGCAAGAGTCCTTGGAGGAGGTTTCCAATGAGGGGGCCCAACACTTTGTCGATGGCATTCGCCAACTGTTTGAGGGGCTCAATCAGGACCTGGAGGGCGTGCGCACCTATTCCATTAGTAGCAGCAACATTTCCGTCAAGGTGTTAGAGCGTCGCCAGGAGGTGATTGACAGCGTGCGGGCGAAGGTAGCTAAACTGCTCACCGATCAGGGTTTGGGGGAAATGCTGGCCACCCAGGCTGGCGATATGGCCAATGAAATTGTGGGCGGTGCGGTGATGGCGGTATCGGGAACCATTCTGTACGTTATCCAGTTTGCGGTGGCCGAGGCCATTCTCAGCGCCATTGGCATGGCCTTTGCCGGGGTGGGGGTCTTGGTGCTGGCCATTGGCATTTTGTGGCAGCGTAATCGCATTATCGCCAAGTTTGAAAAGGCCCTGGATGGGGAGCAGGTGCGGTTCCAGGAGGAAATTGCCACTCGCCTCCATGAAAAGCTAGGCCTGATCTACGAAGAGGTAGAGCGCATTTTCACCCAGTTTTACGACTACGTGGAGCGGGAGGAGGAGGCTATTCAACCGGTCATTAACCAGTATGCCGCTATTAAAACCGAGGCCCAGACGCTATTTCGAACCTTAGACCAACGGCTGGGCTGAGGTCTATCTGAGGGAAATGACTGGGCTCGATGATTTAGAGCTCATGGTCGATTCCCAGGGCTTCATGATTGGGGTGGTTGTTACGGAAGCCAATGCCTCCGAGCGCTTAGGAGCCGTCGGAGGCCTCGAGAAAGAGCCGGAAAAGTTGTCCCGTCTAGAGGTGATTTGGGTGGACCCAGGCAGTAAAAGGGGTTCCCCGTTAGAACGGCAAGTTTAAAGCCGGCCCTAGCCCTCTCGGCAGACCCAACAGGTTCCCTGGTTGCCAGAGCCAGATGCTCTGGGGGTGAGCTATCCAGCGCGATGGCGAGGCAGGGTAGCGCGGACTATCCTGCCTGGGGATTTACACCCAGCTGGAGTGGGCCTCAACCACCAGGCCAGGGGCAACGGACTCAAATAGGGGAGGCGCTCGGTGGTCCAGGCCCGCCACGAATTCTGAGCCCAAGTCCGCCGATTGGCGTCGGTTCTGTTTAGGATGGAACCTAACCCCTGTTGACTCCTGGCTCATTCCTATGGCTGCTCGCCCCGACATTCTCTTTTTGGTGCTCGATACCCAACGGGCCGATCGCCTCTCCTGCTACGGTTACAACCAACCTACTTCGCCCCATCTAGATGCGATCGCCGCCCAGGCGACCCGCTTTTCCCAGGCGGTGGCCGCCGCCCAGTGGACTGTTCCTTCCCACGCCTCCATGTTCACCGGGTTATATCCCTCCGAGCACACCATGGTGCAGTCCTACTCGGTACTGCCCTCTCACCGGCCTACCCTGGCCGAGCGGCTGGCGGCCAGCGGCTACTACACCGCGGGGTTTTGCAATAACCCCCTGGTGGGGGTGATCAACAACGGCCTGCGGCGAGGCTTCACCAGCTTTTTGAACTACAGCGGCCTGCTCACCTCGCGGCCCAACCAGGCGGGTAGCCATCCCGGCCTAGTGGGTCGCTACCGGCAGTGGTTCAAGCGCCAACTGGCGGGGGTGCTAAACCAGGTACAGGATGCCTTTGCTCGCTCCGATACCCTACTGGCTCTGTCCTTTACGCCGTTGATGGTGCCCCTGTGGCAAACCGCCCTGAGCTTTAAGGGGAATAGCCCAAAATCCCTAGAAGATACCGCCAATCTCTTGATCAACCGCGCTGGGGTGGCGGCCAACCAGCCGATTTTCGCCTTTGTGAACCTGATGGGCACCCATATGCCCTACCATCCTCCCCGCCGCTACATCGAGCAATTTGCCCCCCAGGTTCTGGCCGATCGCCAAGCCCAAACCTTTTTGCAGCGATTTAACGGCGATGTCTATGGCTGGCTGGCCCCCTTAACCGGGGCCCTAGACGATCACCAAAAGCAAATCCTGGATGGCATGTATGACGCTGAGGTGGCCTACCAGGATGCTCTGCTGGGGCAGTTCTTCCAGCGCTTACAGGCTTCGGGGCAGCTCGACAATACCCTGGTGATCATCTGTGCCGATCACGGCGAGCACCTGGGCGAAAAGCAGTACATGGGTCACAGCCTGTCTATCTACAACGAGCTGGTGCGGGTGCCGCTGATTATCCGCGACCCGGCCCAGCGGTTGCAGCCTGGCACCACGGTGGATCGAGTGGTCTCGACCCGACGCCTGTTCCATACGGTGCTGGCCGCCGCCGGGATTGCCAACCAGAAGGAACTGACCCTGGATCTGGCCTCCGATCACAGTGCCACCCCAGAGCGGGATTACGTTTTTGCCGAGGCGATTCCGCCGCAGAATGTGGTCAATCTAATGCAGAAGCGGCAGCCGGAGTTAGTCAAGACCATGGCCTGCGATCGCGTCCGCCGAGCCGTTTGGATGGGTCAGCATAAGCTGATCGAGACTGAAGGGGCCGACGCCGAACTCTACGATGTGTGGGCAGACCCCACCGAAGCCCTCGACCTAAGCGCCATTCTGCCGGAGAACGTGGAGGTCTTGCAGGACTGCCTGCAAGCCTTTGCCGATCGCAGCGATCGCGCCCTGGCCCAGGCCAGCCCTAGCCGCGCCACCGACTACGATGACCCCGAAGTTCGCCGCCGCTTGGAGGAGCTAGGGTATTTAGAGGATTAGCCTAAAATGCGGGTGATGGACTTGATGATCGCAAGCCTGTGCTAGGCCTCGCCGTAACGCATCCAAGCCTTATCCAGCCTGGGTTATGCTTCGCTCAGTCAGCCTACATTTTCTAAGGTAAAGCCGTGACCCTACCAGACTTACTGAAGGAAGCATCCCAACTCTCCCTGAAGGAACAGCTTCAACGGGCCACCCAACTAACTGCTCTAACTGCTACTGATGGTCGATCAGCAATTGGCCTAGAGTTCATCCGCCCCCAGCCCATTAACTGAGGATGCAGGCGCAGCCCTCGGTGCCGATGAAGATGGCCATTTATCGCCATAGAAAACTAACTAGTCCATCGTCCTCAAGAGTTACCCATGTATCCCCCTGTCTCTCCCGTTGTTTTTGAAGTTGGCCCCTTTGCCCTGCGCTGGTACGGGTTACTGATGCTGGTGGCTATCTTAGCGGCTGGGTTTATCGCCAGTGGCTACGTGGCGCGGCAGGGAGAAGACCCCGACAACCTCTGGGATATGTTGTTCTGGATTTTGATTCCCGGTTTCATCGGGGCGCGGCTGTACTACGTGTTCATTCAATCGCCCCGGGGCCCCGAGGGGTTGGGCTATTACCTGGCCCATCCCGGCAAAATCCTGCAAATTTGGGGCGGCGGCATCCATATTTTTGGGGGATTTATCTTTGGGGCAATTGCCCTTTGGGTGTTTACCCGGGTTCGCCAACTTAACCCCCTACCCTACCTGGATGGCATTGCCCTGGGGCTACCCCTAGCCCAGGCCATTGGCCGCTGGGGTAATTTCATCAACCAGGAACTCTACGGCCCACCGACCACCCTGCCCTGGGGGCTGCGGATTGATGCCGAGCATCGCATCCCTCCCTACAACAATCTGGGCCAGTACGGCGATGCCACCCGGTTTCATCCCCTATTTCTCTACGAGTCGCTGTGGAACTTGGTGGGTTTTGCCCTGTTGTTTTGGATTTCGCGGCGGTTTGAGGCGAAACTCAAACCGGGGGATCTGGCCCTGGCATACCTGATCTGGTATCCCCTGGGGCGGTTTTTCATTGAGTTTCTGCGCACCGACTCTTGGTTTTTCCCCGGCACGCCCTTTAATGTGGTGCATATTTTGTCGGTGGCCGCGATCGCGGTAGCCACCGTCCTGCTAATTCGCCGCCATGGTCGGGCTACTTCCCTATAAGATAGGCCAGGGCGGCAGAGTAGAGGAGTAGGACCTATGGTTTCAGGCCGGTTATCCGCGGAGGACGAGATTGATCTCGCTCCCCTCATCGATCATGCGTTGTTAACCCCCACGGCCACCCCCGACCAGGTGGCCCAGTGGTGTGCGGATAGCGATCGCTACGGCTTTGCGTCGGTCTGTGTGTACCCGGTGCATGTGCGCCAGGCAGCAGAACTGCTGCACCAGCGTCCGGTCAAGGTCTGCACGGTGATTGGCTTTCCCACCGGGGCGACCACCTCGGCCACCAAGTTATTTGAGGCCCAGGAGGCGGTTGAAAACGGCGCTACGGAACTTGATGTGGTGATTAACCTAGGCTGGCTGAAGTCCGGCCAAGCCGATGCCCTGCACCGAGAAATCGCAACCCTGTGCGAAGACACCGGCCAGCCCGTCAAGGCCATTTTAGAAACGGCCCTGCTGACGCCACCGGAAATTACCCTGGCCGCCGAGGTTTGTATGGATGCCGGGGTGGCTTTTCTAAAAACCAGTACGGGCTGGCAAGGCGGGGCCACGGTGGAGGTGGTTCGACAACTGCACGGGCTCACCAAGGGGCGGGTTGGCATCAAAGCCTCGGGGGGCATTCGCACCGCCGCCCAGGCCGTGGCTTTGGTGCAGGCGGGGGCCACCCGCCTTGGCACCTCCCGCGGCCCCGAGTTGATCAAGCAGCAGCAGGTACCCCCTGCCTGAGGAAAGGGCGATGAGTCGAACCTACAAGACCACGGGTATTAATCTCAAGGCCATACCCCTGGGAGAGAGTGATCGCCTGCTGACGATTCTTTCCCCCGACCATGGCCTGATTCGGGCCGTGGCCCCCGGTTCCCGTAAGCACCAATCCCGCCTGGGAGGGCGCAGCGACCTATTTGTGATTAACGACTGGTTGGTGGTGCAGGGCAAGCAGTTAGATAAGGTGGTGCAGGCGGAAACAGTGCGCACTTTCCCAGGGCTGAGCCAACAACTGGGTCGCCTCACCGCCAGTCAGTACCTGGCCGAAATCACCCTGTTTATGGCCCTGAGTGGTTGCCCCCAAGCAGAGCTCTTTCACCTTTTGGTAGAACACCTGGAACGCATTGAAACCAGCCCCCCTGGGGCTTTGCTCGCCGCCCTTGCCCATGGCTTATACCATCTACTAGCCCTGGCCGGGGTGGCTCCGGAG
>DVEE01000570.1 GCA_015295885.1 Leptolyngbyaceae cyanobacterium M65_K2018_010 | reverse complement strand
CCTTGAGCACCCGGGCCAACCGATCAATAACCTGGGGCCACTGGTCACGGGGGAGAGCAATGGGCCAGATGGAAACGCTATGGGAAAGCCGACTTCCAGCTAAAATCTTGCCGTTGCGATCGGTAATGGTGCCACGGGCCGGACGCTTGGGCACTAACCGTACCCGATTACTATCAGCCAGTTGCTGGTTACGCTCGCCTTGGATGATTTGAAGTTGAAACAGCCGCAGGCTAAAGCCCCCCACTAACGCCATCGGCAGCAGCATCAGAACCACTGCTTGAAATTTGCGCCCAACGGTGCGCCCCCGCAGGGGATCGGTCAGGGGCGGTTGGTCAAGCAGTAAAGCCATAGAACGCAAGACGTAGACTGAGCCTTGGCAAAGGTTGCCATAGTCCCATGTACAAGAAGCAATGATAGCATCAGGCTGTAGGGCCCTAGGGCATGGTATGCAGGGACGAACTTTTCTGCCTTTCTTGGCACTCGGTCTTTTAGGGGCAGCGGTTTCAGCTTTTTTCCTTTGGCACAATAACGCCCGCACCTACCGCCTGGTCATGGCATCGGGGGGCAAAACTGGCGAATACTATGCCTTTAGTCAGGCCTTTGCGGAGGTGGTGGCCCGCAACCAGCCCAACTTGGCCATTGAAGTTCTAGAAACCAATGGCTCTGCGGAAAATATGGCGCTGCTGCGAGATGGGCAAGCGCAGATAGCCCTGGTGCAGAGTGATACTCCCGTTGAGCCACCAGTGCGAGCCGTGGCGCTGCTGTTTCCGGAGATGTTTCACCTGCTGGCTCGCACCGAAGCTCAAATTAATTCCGTCGCTGATTTGGCGGGCAAACGAGTTGCGCTCATGCCTGAGGGCAGCGGCTCCTACGCACTCTTTTGGCCCCTCAGTGAGCACTATGGCTTAACCCCAGAGTCGATGATCACTCTACCCATGCCCCCCGCTGAGGCCCATGCTGCTCTGGCGAACGGTGAAGTCGATGCCCTGTTTCGGGTGATTACCCTGGGCAATGCCTCAGTCAAAGAACTGCTGCAATCCGAGGCGATTGAGCTACTGCCCCTGGACCAGGTCGATGCCCTGCGGCTGTCATTGCCCTATCTCAAGCCCCATGTCATCCCTAAGGGCACCTACCATGGCGGCCGTCCCACACCGGCTGAAGATTTACCGGTAGTAGCGGTGAATGCCCTGCTAGTTGCCCATGAGGGTTTGCCCAAAAAAGTGGTCACCGCTCTGACCCGCACACTCTACGACAATCGCAATGAGCTAGTGGCGCGTTACCCTAGGGCGGCGATGATTCGTCTGGATGTCTCCGGTACCGATCTAGGACTGCCTCTGCATCCAGGGGCTGAGGCTTTTTATAAACAGGATGAACCAGAGTTTTTGGTAGCCTACGCTGAACCCATTGGTTTGCTGCTCTCGGTGTCAGTTCTGGCGATTTCGAGTCTGTGGCAGGCCCGTCTGTGGCTGTTACAAAAGCAGAAAAACCGGGCTGATACCTATAACCTGGCCATTTTAGATTTAATCGATCGCATCGACCAGACTCAGTCCCTGCCCGATCTGATGGCGCTGCGCCAGGAACTCTTTGACATGCTGCGCCGGGTGGTGTTAGACCTGGACCTGGACCGCATCACCAGCGAGTCCTTTGAATCCTTCACCTTTCCCTGGGAGATGGCCATGAACAGCATTCGCCACCGGGAAATTCTGCTTCGCCAAGACCCAACTGACTCAGGTCTGCTTGCGGCTCTCCAGCGGAAGCCTGGAGAGGGGGAACCTAGGCCCTGACTCCGGAGTCGGGTTTAGGCCGCGCTGGTTTAGAAGACTTCGGCATGTAACGCTGGTTTGCGGGTTAAGGGCGCCGTCTCTAGGGCAGGTCGCACGGAAACCCTGGGGTTCAGTTCGGGTCCTTTTCCCTGGATAGAGCCGTCTCGTTCTGGGTGGCTAGACTCAGGGGACAACCCTGGGGCTGGGGCTGGCAGGCTAGGCGCTGGCGGCGGTGGGTCAGGGATAACCCGAGGTTGAATAGCAGCGGGCTCTGTCCCAGGGGGTACCCCGACTGGCGGAGCCACTGGGCCCGGGGCCGATAGGTCGGTTGGGGGCAGAACCGGCATCCCCGGTGCGGGCTGGGGTCTGACACCCGGTTCAGGGAGATCCGGCGCAGCATCCGGAATGTCGCCAGGAACGGTTTCCAGGCGAGTCGGTAGCTGGGGTGATCGCCGGGGGGAGGGAGCAGGCATAGTAGGCGAGGGGGCAGGGGCTGCGAGGGCCGGATCCGCCGGTAAGGTGGGCTCTACCACCGCGGTGGCGGCTTCCCTGGGGCGCACCTCTACCGCCAGTGGATCTTCCTGGGGCGTCGGAGTCTGGATTTTCGCTAGCGCCCGTTGGGCAGCCCGTTGACGAGCCTGGTCCTGGGCCCAAATTTGCCGTTGCCAATGGGCCATAGCCGCCCGTGCTTCGCCGTAGAGGGCCCGCCCAGGCTGGATGCCAGCCGCCTCTGCGATCGCTTGGGAAAGTTCACCCCGTTCCGCTAGGTTGCGGGCCCGGTTCAGCACCGGACGGTCCTCAATGGCTTGGATTTGACTGGTCCAGACATAGATCCAGCTTTGGGCCTCGGGGCGCAGGGCCCGATGCAGGGCGATCTGCCCGGCCGAGGCAATGGCGGCTCGCAATCCCTCCAGGGTTTGAGTCTGGGCCAGTTGGTGGGCCTTGGCCAGGTAAGGCCGGTCTTCCAAGCGCTCCACCTCCTGTCGCCAGTGGGCAATCAGGGTTTGGGCCTGAACTCGTCGCGGATGCCCCAGGGGCACCTGCTCAGCCTGGGCGATCGCCAGACCCAGGGCCTCTAGTTGGTTGACGCGGCCAATCAGTTGAGCCGTTTGTAGATGGCCTAAATCCCCAAGGTGGGTGCGCCAGGTCGCCACACTCGATTGGGCCTGGGGATAAAAGGGACTGTCTGGGGGGACCTGGTTGGCCAGTAGCATCGCCTTGTAAAGGGTAACCAGTTGGTCCGGTGAGGTGCGCCAGGTGCCTAAACTTTGCTGGGCCAGTTGGCGGGCACGGCTGAGCCAAATCAGCTCCTGAGCCACCTTGGCCCGGTTCGGGTTGAGGGCGACGTAGCGGCCCAGGGTCATCGCCGCAGGTAGCTCCGAGGCATACCACTGGTCTAACCCCAGCTTCAACAGCGCATCACTCCAGCGATCCATGTAGGTCTGGGCGGCGGCGTAGGTAAAGGTGGTTTGATCGATCTGGCTAGCGGTGCGAATCGCTTGCCCGAGTCGATCGCTCCCCCCCGGCGACGCCAGGGCCACCGCTTGTTGCAGCAAATCCTGGGCTTGGCGCTCCTGCCGAATCTGGCGAGACAGGGCCTGGACCTGATCAACCCGCCAATGGGGGTTCTGTAACTCGGCTAGAGCCAGTACCTGAGCCGAGGCCTTGCTCCAGTCCTTTTGCTGTAGGGCGGTTTGAGCCGTAGCCAGCAGCGCTGTCCCTTGCTCCCATTCAGCATGCCAGGCTTGGAGGGCCGCCTGCCCCTCGGCGTAGATTGGGCTCGAGACAGGAATCCGCTCAATCAAGGTTTGAGCTTGCTCTAGGTGCCCCCTGCGCAGCTCTTGCTCAGCGGCTTGCAGCACTACCCCGGACCACTGCTCCACCAGGGGCTGAACCTCATAGTAGAGAGGGTGGCTGCTGGTCCAGGAGCCCGCTAACTCTAGGCTACTGAGAACACTTTCCAAT
>DVEE01000501.1 GCA_015295885.1 Leptolyngbyaceae cyanobacterium M65_K2018_010 | reverse complement strand
GAGACCCGAAATTTCGGATGTGTGATTTTGACAACTTTTCTAGGTTAGCACAGTCCAGGAGCCGAGCTATGGGGGTTGGATGATAGCTTCCAACCCCTGGCATCCAGACCCCCTCGGGGTGACGACCCGATTACGCCGTTACTAGCTCGGCGGGGAGTCGTTTGAAGGACAGGCGCTCGTTTTCCACATCCACATAGATGGTATCGCCTTCGCCAAATTCACCCCGCAGAATAGCCTTGGCAATCTGGGTTTCTAACTCCCGCTGGATGGCCCGCTTCAGGGGGCGAGCGCCGTAGACCGGGTCGTAGCCTACCTCAGCTAGGAAGTCGAGGGCAGCTTCGCTGAGTTTAATCGCCATCTTGCGATCTTCGAGACGCGCTTCCAAACGACCAATTTGCAGTTTGACAATGTCTCGCAGTTGGGACTTGCGCAGCCCGTGGAAGATGATCATTTCATCCACCCGGTTGAGGAACTCTGGCCGGAAGTTGGCCCGCAGAGCGTCCATCACGCGAGACTTCATTTCGTCGTACTGTTCGTCGTCGCCGGCCAAATCCAGAATGAACTGGGAGCCGATGTTGCTGGTCATGATGATGATGGTGTTTTTGAAGTCTACGGTGCGGCCCTGGGCATCGGTGACGCGGCCATCATCCAGGATTTGTAGCATGACGTTAAAGACATCGGGGTGGGCCTTTTCGATTTCGTCGAAGAGGATCACCGCAAAGGGACGGCGGCGAATGGCCTCGGTGAGTTGGCCACCTTCGTCGTAGCCGACATAGCCGGGAGGGGCTCCGATCAGCCGGGAAACGGCGTGCTTCTCCATGTATTCCGACATATCGATGCGCACCATCGCCTCTTCGGTGTCGAATAGGTAGGCCGCCAGGGCCTTGGCTAACTCGGTTTTACCGACCCCGGTTGGCCCCAGGAAGATAAAGCTAGCAATCGGTCGGTTGGGGTCGGCCAGACCCGCCCGCGATCGCTGAATCGCATCGGCCACCGCAGTCACCGCCTCATCCTGCCCAATCACTCGCTGGTGGAGTTCATCCTCTAGATGCAGCAGTTTCTGCATTTCCGACTGCACCAGCTTACTGACTGGAATGCCGGTCCACTTGGAGATGATCTCGGCAATGTCTTCCTCCGTAACCTCCTCCCGCAGCAGGGTCTTGCCCGTGGTCTGGGTTTGGGTAAGCTGGGTTTCGGCGTCTTCGAGTTGCCGTTGGAGTTCTGTGAGCTTGCCGTACTTCAACTCGGCGGCCCGGTTCAGGTCGTAGTCTCGCTCCGCCTGCTGAATTTCAATGTTGACCCGGTCGATGTCTTCCTTAATGGACTGGATATGGTCGATGATGTCCTTCTCAGACTGCCACTGGGCATTCAGGGCACTCTGCTGTTCCTTCAGGTCGGCCAGTTCCTTTTCCAATCGCTCCAGTCGTTCTAGGGAAGCGGCATCGCTTTCCTTCTTGAGGGAGAGGCGCTCCATTTCCAACTGCAGGATCTTGCGATCCACCTCGTCCAGTTCTTCGGGCTTGGAGGTAATCTCCATTTTCAGCTTGGCGGCGGCCTCATCTACCAGGTCAATGGCTTTGTCGGGCAGGAAGCGATCGCTGATGTACCGGGTCGACAGGGTGGCTGCGGCGACCAGGGCACTATCGGAAATCTTCACCCCGTGGTGGACCTCGTAGCGTTCCTTCAGCCCCCGCAGAATTGAGATGGTATCCTCCACACTGGGTTGATCCACGTAGACCTGCTGGAAGCGGCGTTCCAGGGCGGCGTCTTTCTCGATGTACTTGCGGTACTCGTCCAGGGTGGTGGCGCCAATGCAACGCAGTTCCCCGCGGGCCAGCATGGGCTTGAGCAGGTTGCCCGCATCCATGGCCCCCTGGGTGGCCCCAGCGCCGACCACGGTGTGGATTTCGTCGATAAACAGAATGATTTGCCCTTCTGAGTCGGTAACTTCCTTCAGTACCGCTTTCAGGCGTTCCTCAAATTCCCCCCGGTACTTCGCCCCGGCAATCAGCGCCCCCATGTCCAGGGCAATCAGTTGGCGATCCTTGAGGGACTGGGGCACGTCGCCACTGACAATACGTTGGGCCAGACCTTCGGCGATCGCGGTTTTACCCACCCCCGGTTCGCCAATCAGCACCGGGTTGTTCTTAGTGCGGCGGGAGAGAATCTGGATAGTACGACGAATTTCATCATCCCGGCCAATCACCGGATCGAGCTTGCCCCGCCGGGCCGCATCGGTGAGGTCGCGCCCATACTTTTCGAGGGATTGGTATTTACCTTCGGGGTTTTGGTCGGTCACTTTCTGGGTGCCTCGAATTTCTTGGATAGCTTGCTTGAGCTTGGCTTCACTGAGACCCAGCTCTTGGAATAGATTTTTCCCAAAGCGGGTATCGCTGGCGTAGGCCAGAATCAGGTGCTCGATGGAAATAAACTCGTCACCGTATTCCTTTTTGTACTTGTCCGCCCGGTCTAGCAGCGTATCCAGGGATTTACCCAGGTAAACTGAAGCGCCGCTGCCAGAAACCTTGGGCTGGCTGTTGATATAGGCTTCGGTGCGATCGCGCAGCTGGGTTGGATTGGCCCCTACTTTGGCCAGAATACTGCTGGCCAGGCCCTCCTGATCGAGCAGCGCCACCATCAGATGCTCGCTTTCAATCTGCTGTTGCTGGGCCTGCTTAGCAATGTCCTGGGAGTGCACAATGGCCTCCCAGGCTTTCTCGGTAAATTGATTTTGGGTGGGTTGCATAGGTTCGCCTCTCTCCGGCTCCAGAATTCTCTACAAATTTTCTATACAGTTGCATTGTAGAAATTGTCTGCCCTGCAGGAGGGTCGGTGTTCCCCAGACGACAAGGCGGGTTGCCGTCACCCACCCGCGGTGCTTTAGCCCATACTCTTTTTGATGTGCTCCATAATCTTCATCTTGCGGGGGTCTTCTCCTTTGAGGGTCGGGATGTTGTCGAACTTAATTTTGGTAGTGAGAGCAATATGTTGCTTGATCTGGTCTTTATCGGCCATGGTGATACCTCAAAACAGTGGCAAAACAAGGTTAAGGGGGAAGGAAAGCCTGACCCAGGCAACTGGTTTTTCTCCCTATAAATATTTATAGACGATTGCTCTGGAGCTGGCCGTGGGAGCTGATCGAGCTTAGTAGGGCTGGCCACGGCCCGGAGCGGCCAGTTTCAGTAAAGCCACTGCCGCAGACCCCTAGGCAGACAACCCGGCCCATCGCTCAGACGCAGCCCACGAGTTGGCGGCCCCGCGGCCGCCCCGCAGGCCTTCGTTTAAGGTGACGTTAACCCCGGCAGGGACCGTGCCCCTATAAAATTGCCTCATTGTCAACCGTTGAGAGACCAGGGACTATGCTGCAACCGGCACAGGTGATTGAGGTATTTATGAAAGCCCCCCAGATTCAGACCTTTAAGGCGGGGGAAACGATTTTTGCCGTCGGCACGACCGGCGAGGTCATGTACGGGGTCATTGAGGGAGAGATAGATCTGGTGGTGAATGGCAAAGTGTTTGAAACCATCACCGCGGGCGATGTCTTTGGCGAGGGGGCCCTGGTGCAAATACCACCCCTGCGGGCGTCTACGGCGATTGCCAAAACCGACTGTAAGCTAGCCGCTGTGGACGAGGCCCACTTTAAGTTTTTAGTACAGGAAACTCCCCTATTTGCCCTGGAAGTGATTCGTAGCCTGTCGAACCGCCTACGAGCGGCTAAAGCCGCGGCCT
>DVEE01000368.1 GCA_015295885.1 Leptolyngbyaceae cyanobacterium M65_K2018_010 | reverse complement strand
GCCAATTTTGCGGTGGTACTGCTTGGCGGTTTGGATGGCCATGCGAACCATGCGTTTGACCCCGGGGCTACGTTCATCGAACAGGTGAGCCACCAGGGCCGAATCGCGATCCAGCCCCAGGGTGAGTTGGGTGAGGTCGTTCGACCCAATCGAAAAACCATCAAAGACCTGACTGAACTCATCGGCCAGGATGACGTTATTGGGCAGTTCGCACATCACGTAGACCTGCAGACCATTTTCACCCCGTACCAGGCCGTGCTTGGCCATTTCTTGCAGCACCAGGCGACCCTCTTCGGGGGTACGGCAGAAGGGAACCATCAAAATCACATTGGTGAGGCCCATGGCATCCCGCACCTGTTTGAGGGCCTGACACTCTAGGGCGAAGCCATCGCGGTAGCGATCGTCGTAATAGCGGGAGGCCCCCCGCCAACCAATCATGGGGTTTTCTTCGGCAGGTTCAAATTGGCGACCGCCCAACAGGTGAGCATACTCGTTGCTCTTAAAATCTGACAGGCGAACCACGACCGGTTTGGGGTAAAAGGCCGCGGCCAGGGTGGCGACCCCCTGGGCCAACCGATCCACAAAGTATTCCGGCTTGTGGTCGTACAGGCTGGTCAACTGCTCGATCTGGCGTTTTTCGGCCCCATCGGGCAGCTGCTCGAAGTGGAGCAGAGCTAGGGGATGCACCTGAATGTGATTGGCGATGATGAACTCTAGCCGGGCCAGCCCGACGCCGTCGTTGGGTAGAGCGGCCAGGCTAAAGGCCAGTTCAGGATTCCCCACATTCATCATGATTTTGGTGCGGGTTTCAGGCAGGCGATCGAGCTGGGTGGTTTCGACCCGGAAGGGCAGGTGGCCGCGGTAGATTAACCCGGATTCGCCGCTGGCGCAGGAGACGGTGACGGGTTCGCCGGTCGTCAACACCTGGGTGGCATTGTCACAGCCCACAATGGCAGGAATGCCCAACTCCCGGGCAATAATCGCGGCATGACAGGTGCGACCGCCCTGGTCGGTGACGATGGCGCTGGCCTGTTTCATGATCGGCTCCCAGTCAGGATCGGTGCGGCTGGTCACCAGCACTTCGCCGGGGCGAAACTGAGCGATTTGATGTACGTCCAGGATCACGCAGGCATTACCCTGGCCAATTAAATCGCCCACGGCTCGGCCCCGGGCCACCGGCTCAACCCCGGCGGGCACCTCCAGCACAAAGGTGCGGAGCTCGCTCGGGGATTTTTGGGACTGTACGGTTTCGGGCCGAGCCTGGACGACAAACAGCTCGCCGGTCAGGCCATCCTTAGCCCACTCAATATCCATAGGGCTGTAGGTGCCTCGCAGGTGGGTGTAGTGGTCTTCGATGGTGCAGGCCCACCGGGCCAGTTGCAGAATCTCCGGCTCGGTCAGGGCAAAGCGGTGGCGATCGGCCAGGGGCACGGGCTCGTTTTTGGTCAGTTCGGTCCCTGTGGTGTCGTAGACCATGCGCAGGGCCTTGGTGCCCAGACGTTTGTTGAGGATGGGGCGGTGGCCGGTTTTCAGGGTGGGCTTGAAGACCACGTATTCATCGGGGTTGACCGTCCCCTGCACAACGTTTTCCCCCAGGCCGTAGGCGGCGGTAATCAGCACGGCGTTTTGGAACCCGGTCTCGGTGTCGATGGAGAACATCACCCCGGCGGTGGCCAGGTCCGATCGCACCATGCGTTGAATACACACCGAAAGGGCCACCTCAAAATGGTCGAAGGCTTTGATGGTGCGGTAGGAAATGGCTCGGTCGGTAAATAGGGAAGCGTAGCATTGCTTGCAGGCGGTGAGCACGGCCTGGTCGCCGTAGACGTTGAGGTAGGTTTCCTGCTGACCGGCAAAGCTGGCATCGGGTAGGTCTTCGGCGGTGGCGCTGGATCGCACGGCCACATCGACCTCCGTGTAGGTGTTACCCGCCAGGCAGGATTGATCGCCCAGGCAAAGGCTTTGACCGGCCATGTCGCACATGCGGTGATAGGCATCGAGAATGGCGGCCTTGAGGTCCTCGGGGAAGGTGGCATTCAGGATCAGCGATCGCGCCTTTCGCCCCCGTCGCCTCAGTTCCGCCACATCGTTGACATCAAAGTTGCTGAGTACCTCCCGCAGTTGGGCGGCCAGTCCGGTTTGGGCGATGAAATGGCGGTAGGCGTAGGAAGTGGTGGCAAAACCCGTGGGCACTCGAATGCCAGCGGGGGTGAGCTGCTGGATCATCTCCCCGAGGGAGGCATTTTTGCCCCCAACCAGGGGGACATCCTCCAGGCGCAGTTGATCCAGCCAGAGAATCAGCTGTTGATCGCGGGGCAAAACTGGGGTTGGGGCCGCAGAGGTAGAAACCATGCCAAAACCTCAAAACACAACGGAAGCGCAACGGGGGCCCGTGCGATCGCAGAGGCGGGGCTAGCGGCCCCCGAACCACCCATAGCCCCATGCTAAAGACGGGGATCACGTCATAACAAGCCTTTCTGAACTTTCGTGTGCCGATTGCAATGGATTGACATAGTTGATCCCCAGGGTCAGGGCCAGCCCGGGAGAAAATGGTTACAGTAAGTTAAGCAGTGAACGGACCCTCCACCATGAACCTGGACAGTCGCAGTCTGGCCCAATTTATCGAAGCCCGGGATGGCCTTTCTAAACCCTGGTTGTTGTTGCTGTTGCGGCTGACCATGCTGCAGGAGCGCAAAGATACCATGGCCGAGGAAGCCTACCTGGAAGAGTTGAAGGCCCTGCAGGAGGAACTGATGGGCCTGGGCGAGTGGTGGGTGGGCATTGAAGACGAGGTGTTTAATCCGTAGCCCAGCCGTGCCCTAGTCGGCGGAACCTTAGGCTGGGGAGATCGCCAGGACACTCAAAACCTACCGGTAGAGGGGGCCAAGCCTGCCTGTGCCTAGAAAAAATCTGGGACAAAGTCTGCCCCATTGGGCCATTCAATAGTGGTCGTCTCTGGATTTAAGCACACCTGTCTACCTTGGCATGCCGCTATAACGTCGGTCCATAACCCTAGCGGGGCTACTTGGGTAATCCTCATCCCCACGCTTTTGGGGTTCACCTTTTAGAGGATCAAGCTGCCAAGGCGGGTCAGAAATTCAGCTAGGATCAATGAGCAGATAAGGCAAGGCCTATGGCGCGATCTCAGCTAAAGAAACTGGGCACCTACCTGAGTCCCCACTGGCCCAAGGTGGGGTTAGGGATTGGGGCTCTGTTTGTGGTGAATTTGGTGGGGGTTTGGATCCCCCTGTTAATTCGTAATGGCATTGATGAACTGCAGGTCACCTTCAGCTTCAATCGGGTGGTTTACTATGCTGCCATGGTGCTACTGCTCGCCTCGCTAATGTGGGGCATCCGTATGGTTTCGCGCATTACCCTGTTTGGGGTGGGGCGCCAGGTTGAGTTTGAGCTTAAGCAGCGGATCTTTGAACACCTGCTACGTCTGGAGCCAGCCTACTTCAGTCGTAACACCGCCGGCGAGCTGATTAGCAGAGCCACCAGCGATGTGGATAACATTCGGCGGTTATTGGGCTTTGCCATTCTCAGTTTGGCCAATACTGCCTTTGCCTACGCCCTCACTTTGCCGGTCATGCTCTCCATTAGTGTGCGGCTGACCCTGCTCTCCCTGGCCATCTATCCGCTGATGTTGGTGCTAGTGCAGTTGTTTAGCGATCGCCTGCGTCAGGAGCAGTTGCAGGTGCAAGAGCGGATCTCGCGGCTCAGCGATCTGATTCAGG
>DVEE01000446.1 GCA_015295885.1 Leptolyngbyaceae cyanobacterium M65_K2018_010 | reverse complement strand
GCCACAGCAGGGGCGCCGCTCGTCCACAGCAGGTCACTGACGGGTGAATCCTACAATAGCACTGCCACAACACCGTCGTATCGAGGGCGAGGTAGCGCCGCTGTCCTTTCCACCGATGTATCGTCGCCAGCGCCAAGGGCACGTACAGGCGGGTACCCTGCACCCGGCGATTGCCATAAACCTTTGCCACCGTCGTTTGGTGCTCTGCGCCGGGAGGGCGCGGCTGGGTACATAGGTTTCCTATGTCGACAGGCTCAACTGTTGGATCGCCTGGGTCATGGGCGGGTTCTTAGGTTTTGACTATCAGTAATTTTAGGTCATCGTAAAATCAGACTCAGCGCCTTTAGCCTCAGAAGCCCACCTCAATCTCCCCCGTCTTTCCTTGCCAATGGCATACTGAATAGGCATCAAACCCCTCCCCTGCCTCTATGACTGACTTCCTCGCTCCCCTCAACCCCGCCCAGCGTCAGGCCGTCGAGCACTACTGCGGCCCCTTGCTGGTAGTAGCGGGAGCGGGGTCGGGCAAAACCCGGGCGCTGACCTACCGCATCGCTAACCTGGTGCTCACCCACAAGACCGACCCGGAAAACATTCTGGCGGTCACTTTTACTAACAAAGCGGCCCGGGAAATGAAGGAGCGCATTGAGGTGCTGTTTGCCGAGCAGGAGGCCCTGGCACGCCACGGCAAGCCGCTTTCGACCTTACCGGAGTACGAGCAAACCAAGCTCAAGTCTCAGGTCTACAAAACCGTCACCAAGTACCTGTGGATTGGCACCTTCCACGCCCTATGCGCCCGCATTCTACGGTTTGACATTGAAAAGTACCAGCACCCGGCGGGCTACCGGTGGACCAAGACCTTCTCCATTTTTGATGAGTCTGACGCCCAAAGCCTGGTCAAAACCATCGTCACCCAAACGTTGAATTTGGATGACAAGAAGTTCAACCCGCGATCGGTGCGCTTTGCCATTAGCAATGCCAAAAACCAGAAGCTCACCCCCGATGAATTGGAACAAGAGCAACCCAACTACCGAGGCCGGGTGATTGCCGATGTGTACCGCCACTACCAGAAGGCCCTGGCGGAAAATAATGCCCTGGACTTTGACGACCTGATTCTCCTGCCCGTGCATCTGTTTCAACAGAACGAGCAGGTGTTGGCCTACTGGCACAAACGTTTTCGTCACATTCTGGTGGATGAGTACCAGGACACCAACCGCACCCAGTACGAGTTGATTCGTCTACTGGCTACTAATGGAGAGGCGATCGCCACCTACGACAACTGGAATCACCGCTCGGTATTTGTGGTGGGGGATGCCGATCAGTGCTTGCCGCCAGACACACAGATTCTGACCCCCCAGGGCTCAGTACCCATCCAGTCCCTCCAGGTGGGGGATGAGGTGCTATCTACGGTGGGGCAAGCCGCACTCTACCCAGCCCAAATTACCCATATTCAGCAGGGGCACTTTACAGGAATGCTCTGGTGTGTGCGGGTAGGCGATGGCTCGGGACCGGTCTCTGACCATCACATCCTACGAGGCACCCCCCACCACATTCTGATGGCCCGCATGGTGCCCCTAGAGCATCGCTACTACGTCTACCTGATGTTTCGGGAAGACCGCGGCTACCGCATTGGTATGACCACGGGCCAGTGCTCTAATGACTACGGTCAAAAGGAAATTGGTTTTAAGGTGCGGGTTGCCCAGGAAAACGCTGACAAGCTGTGGGTGCTCAAAACCACTGACAGCTACGAAGACGCCGCCTACTACGAGGCCTACTTGGCGGCCAAGTACGGGTTGCCTACGATGGTGTTTCACAGCCTAGGGCACAAGCTCAATATTTCGGACGAGACGATCTTTAAGCTTTTTTCTGAACTAGACACCTTCTCCAGAGCCGAAATCCTCATGCAGGACTTGTGGCTACACCCAGAATTTCCCCACTACCGCCCCCAAAAGGGGCTGCGTCGCCAGACCATCAACCTGACCATGTTTGGCAACCTCCGCAAAGAGGGACTACAGCCCCAGGCAGAGCATCGGATTCAGTGGTCTTCCAACCGTGCCGATATTGCCGCTAACTTTGCTAAAGCGGGTTATCCCATTCGTCCCGGCAAGCTACCCGACACCTACCGCTATGAAACGGATCGGGCGTCCTGAGGCAGTTGCCATGGTTAAGGCTGCTGCCGCCGCCGGAGGATTAGAGATTCGCCGCCGTGCTCGCATCGAAGACACCCTGTATAGCTTTTTGCCCCTCTCCCACTTACATCCCGGCATGCGGGTACTGCTGGAGGTCGGGGGGCGGCTGGAAGAGCGGGAGATTACCGAGGTCTGGCAAGAGGAGTACGACGGGCCTGTCTACGATCTGGAGGTGGATCGCAGCCACAGCTACATCGCCGAAGGGGTTTTAGTGCATAACTCGATCTACTCCTTCCGGGCTGCCGATTTCACCATTCTGATGAACTTTCAGGATGACTTTGGCGATGGGTTGCCCGACGATGACACCCGCACCATGGTGAAGTTGGAAGAGAACTATCGCTCGACCAAAAACATCTTGGAAGTTGCCAACCACCTGATCGAAAACAATACCGAGCGCATCGATAAGGTGCTGCGGGCCACCCGGGGCGAGGGAGAGAGCATCTACGTCTACCGGGCCGATGACGAGACGGCGGAAGCAGATTTTGTGGTCAGCCAGATTCGGAATCTGGAAACCCAACACCCGGAGCTGAACTGGGGGCACTTTGCCATTCTCTACCGCACCAATGCCCAGTCCCGCGCCTTTGAGGAAGTGCTGACCCGCTACAGCATTCCCTACCAGGTGGTGGGCGGGCTGAGGTTCTACGATCGCCGCGAAATCAAAGACGTACTGGCCTACCTGCGAGTCATCGCCAACCCCTTCGATACGGTCAGCCTGAAGCGGGTCATCAATGTGCCCAAACGGGGGGTGGGCAAAGGCACCCTGGATAAGCTGGAGTCGGCGGCCCAAACCCTGGGCGGTGTGCCTCTCTGGGAGATCCTCAGCGATGACACCTCGGTGAAGACCCTGGCCGGGCGATCGGCCAAGGGGGTGTTGGACTTTGCTGGGTTGATTCAACGGTATCGCCAGATGGTTGACCAGCAAAAGGGGTCCGAAATCATCCAGGGGGTGCTGGAAGATAGCGGCTACCTGGCCGCCCTCAAAGCCGAGGGCACCGACGAAGCCGACGATCGCTTCAGCAACGTGCAGGAACTCTACAACGCCGTGCTGCAATTTGAGGAAGAGAACGTGGACGATCCCTCCCTGCTTGCCTTCCTGGCCAACGCCTCCCTCGCCTCTGACCTGGATGAGGCCAAGGAGGGCAACCAGGTCGTTTCCCTCATGACCCTCCACTCCTCCAAAGGGTTAGAGTTTCCCGTCGTGTTCCTGGTGGGGCTAGAAGAAGGGCTGTTTCCTAACCACCGCTCGATGGAAGACCCCGCCGCCCTTGAAGAAGAACGTCGCCTCTGCTATGTGGGCATTACCCGCGCTAAGGAGCGCCTGTTCATTTCCCACGCCCGGGAGCGCCGCCTCTACGGCAACCGGGAACCGGCCAGCCCTTCCCTGTTCCTGGGGGAACTGCCAACCGACCTGATCAGCGGCAATAGCCGCCTCAGCCTGCCCCAGAAGTGGACCACACCTATCCGCGAAGCTCGCAAAAAGCAAGAGGCTGCGGCTCAACCAGGCAGTGGAGCCCATCAGCTAGACTGGAATGTCGGCGACGTGGTGGTGCATAAAGCCTACGGGGC
>DVEE01000221.1 GCA_015295885.1 Leptolyngbyaceae cyanobacterium M65_K2018_010 | reverse complement strand
GGTTGACTTAAACTTAAAGTTTGTCCAAATGACCCAGTCATGATTGCACCTAGCCCCATAGCAGGCCACCCAGGCGCTAAAGAGCGTTTGCTCGAGCTTTTTAACCTACGCCCCGAGGAGCAGGAGCGCACGTTGCTCATGTTTGCCTCCTACACCGCTACCTCAATGGGGATTTTGTGGCTTGAGGTCAGCTCAGCAGCACTTTTCCTAGGCAAGTATGGGGCCGCTAACCTGCCTTGGATCTATGTCTTCAGTGCTGGGGTAGGTCTGGGTTTTAGTGCAATTTATTCCTGGCTGCAGCGACTCCTGCCCCTCCGCTGGGTAATTGTGCTAATCGCTCTGCTGATGGCGTTGCCAATTTTAGTCTTCCGTTGGGGGTTGGCAATGCCTGGGCTGGTGGGCATTACAGTTTTTTCGATGCGGCTATGGATTGAGGCTATCTATAGCCTGAACGACTTAAATCTATCAGTAACCGCTAATCAGTTATTTAACATTCGAGAAATCAAGCGAGCTTTTCCGATCATTAGTAGTGGCAACCTAATAGCTGATATTCTGAGTGGCTTTTCGGTTTATTTCCTGCTCTCTTGGGTAGGGCTGCAAAATGTCATGCTGTTATCTTTTGGAGTTATGCTACTTGGAACAGCGCTGCTATATTACCTCAGTCATAACTACAGGCATGCCTTTCCAGACTCTCCCAAGCGTCAGGAGGAGGACTGGGAGATGCATCAGGCTAGGCAGCGCTTACAGGGCACCATGGGGCAGTATGTGACACTACTTTTTGTCTTCTTTGTGCTGTCGCAAATGCTGCTTTACTCGATTGAATTTCAGTTTCTAAGCCAGTTAGAAAACAATCTTGGAATTAATGCGATCGCAGCATTTTTAGGTGTTTTTAGTGGCTTTCTGGGATTGATTGAACTGTTTACCCAGTGGTTCACCTCCAGTCGTTTAATTGAACGCAAGGGAGTGTTCTCCGTTACCTTGGTTTTGCCGGTTGTAATCGTTGCGGTTGGCACATTCACCTTGGTGGCGAGTTTTCCCTTTCTGTGGGGAGTCTCAGCCTTTTTTCTCGGCTTGGTGGTGCTCAAATTCTTGGATGAGTGGTTGCGCTTTACGCTAGTTTTCACCACCCGCCCCGTGCTGTTTCAGCCTATTCCTGACCAGATTCGAGGTGGTATTCAGTCATTGGTCACGGGCATTGCAGAGCCGCTGGCGATGGGAGGCACTGGTTTAGTTATCCTCTTGACAATAACCCTTTTTCGTCGTTTTGGCTTTACCAATTCGCTTTGGCAATCTCAGTTCTTTTTATTAGGAACAGTGGCCGCCGCCCTAGTCTGGTTTGGCAGTATGATGTTGCTGCGATCGCGCTATTTAGATTTATTAATCCGTGGGGCTGAACGGGGATTATCGACCTTCTCCGATGCGGATCGGCGGGCTATGAAGCGGAACCTCATCGAAGATTTAGCCAAGCCCAAGCCCGACGCCGATAAGCATTCCTGCATTGATTTGCTGAGTCAGATCGCACCCAAGGAACTGGGGGAGATCCTAACTCCTCACCTGGCCACTTTTCCCCCAGGGTTGCAGCAGCACAGTCTCAAGGCCATGATGGAATACCCCAACTCCAATCATCTGAAGCCGGTTAAGGAGCTGCTTGGGGTTCCCCAGCAGAATCCCGAGGTGATGGCCCTGGCCCTGCGGTATGTTTGGCTCGCTCGAGAATATTACGACATTGATGAACTCAGGCCCTACCTACAGCCCCAGGTAGATGCTGTAGTGCGCGGCACCGCCGCCTCCCTCATGCTGCGGCGAGGGAATAGCCACGATCGAGCTGAGGCCACCGCAGCATTGCGTAAGATGCTGGTCCATGACCAGGAGCGAGAGCGAGTGATGGGCTGTCGTGCCTTGGGAGAAGCCGACTATATGGAATCTCTCAGTATCTATATCGATGACCTGCTGCAGGATCCTTCGCTGAGAGTGCGTCGGGCTATCTTAGATGCCATTGCATCGACCCAGTACAAAAAATACTACCCAGCCCTACTCAAGGCCCTGCAGTACAAATCCACCCGTAATGCCGCTGGCGATGCCTTGACTCGCTTGGGCGATGATTCCCTGCCCATGCTTGAAGCTTTGGCCTTAGATCCGTCTAAGTCTGACTTAGTCCGTAACCAAGCTTGGCAGGTGATCGGTCAGATAGGCAGCGCGCAAGCCCTAGAAATTTTGATTCGCAATCTGATCAAATCCTGGGGCAACACCCGTCGCCAGATTTTGCGAATCATGCTCAAGCTCTATCAGGAAACTGGGGTGAAGCGTTCGGAACTCATCGATGATGTGTTGGATCAATTACTGGGGCGCAGTGGCTTTGAAGCTCTGATTGATACTGAACTAGCTTTTCTAGGGCAACTGTTAGCCGCTCAGGTTGACCTGGCCTCTACCCTGGGGGTCCAACCAGAGGGAGGACTATTGCAGGCTGCCCTAGAGGGCCTACAAAAAGATTCCATTGAACGTCTATTCCTGCTGCTTCGCTTTATTTCTCCACCTCAGGCCATCCAAGCCGCTCAGGTTAGCCTGAGTGGGTCTTCATCAAGCTGGGCCAAGGGCTTGGAAATTTTAGATAACGCCTTGGACATTTCCGGCAAACGTTCCCTGCTCATTCTGCTAGACCGCCGCCCGGATTCAGAAAAACTGAAGCAGTTAGCCCTCACTACCCCGCTGGTGTCCTATCATCCCCTAGCTCCCAGCGATCGCCTCCGTCAATTAGTGCATTTACGCCACTTTTTATCGGATTGGGCCTTGGCCTGTTGCTATCATCTAGCCCAGGCTAAGCGCTGGAATCTAACCGCTGAGCATACCCTAGCCTTGCTGCAACACCCAACCGGTTACGTCCGGGAAGCAGTTCTGGCCTATCTGCATGTAGCCTCACCCAGAACCTTGAGGGATCTCCTACCCCTGATGAAAGACGACCCCAATGGATTGGTGGCCGATCAGGTCAACCAGCTGATTAAAACCTATAATCTGGAACCAGGCTAATGTTCATGAGCCAACCATGCCCCTCAACAGTCTCGATCGCCTCCTCTTCATTCGGCAAGTTCCCATCTTTAAGGAACTGAGAGATGACTTTTTAATGCGGTTAGCTCCGGTGATGGATGAGGTCTACTTTGAGGCCGGCTACACCATTATCACTGAAGGGCAAGAAGGCCGTTCCATGTACATTGTGGTCTCTGGGCAAGTAGCCGTACATCTAGGCGGACAGCAGGTTGCTCAGTTCAATGCTGGGGATTGCTTCGGAGAGATGTCTGTCTTTGACGCTGAACCCCGTTCCGCCTCAGTAACTACCCTAGAGCCCTGTAAATGCCTGGTCCTGACCCAGCAACAGCTCTACGATGCCATCGAGGAAACCCCCGGCATTGCAGTTAATATCATTCGTCTACTCTCCCGACGCATCCGCGAACTTAATCAGGAACTTAACATTTATAAAGGTCGGCCTGGAGCCAAGCGGCGCCTGCCGCCCCTTGCCAGTGCGGCTAACCTATTCCAAACTCCATCGACGGCCTTGGAATCAGCCCAGCGGGAGAAAGCAAAGAAGTCGCCCGATGTCTGGGAGGAGCAATTTCCCTACGGGAATGTCACATTCTAAGGCAGCCTTGTTCAGCTTAACCACCCTCAGCCTAGCCTAGGGAGATCTGTCTCAGAGGTTCAAACCTCCCCAGAGCGGGGCTCTGGCCAGAAGTATTGAAGTATTAAGGGACGTGCTCAAAATAAAAGTACCGACTCCTGACTTGAATCTGTCCCACC
>DVEE01000182.1 GCA_015295885.1 Leptolyngbyaceae cyanobacterium M65_K2018_010 | reverse complement strand
CCTCTGGACTATCCCCCACGGCCCGCACATAGAGCCCCCACCGGGTTGATTTAAAGAACCAGGTCAGCATGGGCACCAGGCCAATACCCAACAGCAATAGGGGACTAATTTGCAGGGCTGATTGCACCTGGGGCAGACTGCTCCAGCCGCCGACATTGAGGGTGGGCAGTTGAGGGGCTTGGGGTTGAATAAAGGGTTTACCCAAAAAGTAGGCCAGTCCACCGCCAAAAATAATCATGGCAATGCCCACGGCCACGTCATTGACCCGAGGTTGCTGGGACAGCCAACCATGGATAGCCCCCAGGCCCATGCCGGCGAACCCGGCCACCAGTACCCCCAACCAGGGGGCAAGGGCGGGACCCACCGTACCTGAGGTCAGGTAGGAAATCGCGTAGGCACTCATGGCCCCCATCAGTAGGGTGCCCTCTAAACCCAGGTTGATTTTGCCACTCTTTTCCGTTAAGCACTCGCCCAAGCTGACAAACAAAAAGGGCACACTCCCCCGCAGGGTACCGGCCAAAATTCCCAGGGGAACCCCCCACCAACCCAATGCCTCTGCTGCCATAGCTAAACCTCCTAGGGGTAAACCGCTTTAAACCGCCGCCGGGCCCATCGCCCTGCCCTTACCGCTCCGCTGCCTCTGGCCTACACCGACACAGGGGTTTTTGCCGGTGGACGGACCCGTTCCTGAAAAATTGGGAAGCGACCATAGAGGGAGTCGCTAAACAAGACGCAGAGAAAGACGATGCCCTGGAACACCATGACGGTGGCATCGGGCAGCCCGTGGGATCGCTGTAAAATCCCGCCGCTGGCTAGGATCCCTCCCAACAGCACCGAGACCAGCAACATGGCCAGGGGATTATGACGGGCAACAAAGGATACCAGGATACCGGAGTAGCCATAGTTGGCCACGATGGACTCATTGAGCCGCCGTTGCACCGCAGCAATTTCTACCATGCCGGCCAGCCCAGCACAGGATCCGCCCAAAAAACAGACGGCCAGGGTGAGCTTACCCACGGGTAGCCCCGCAATCCGAGCCGCCCGCACATTGCCACCGGCGGTTCTGGCGGCAAACCCGAAGGTGGTCCGTTGAATCAAGAAATAGGCTAGAAAACAGGCGATCACCCCGTAGAGCAGGCCGTAGTGAATGCGGGTATTGGGTAGGTTACCCAACCAGGCGGCTCTGGCAATTTCGGCGCTGGAGGGCTTGGTGACAAAGCTGGGGTCTCGCAGCGGCCCCTGGACCAGATGGTTCATTAGGGCGATCGCAATGTAGTTCATCAGCAGGCTGCTGATGGTTTCATTCACCCCCCGATAGTGGCGCAGGGCCCCCGCCACCATAATCCACAGCCCCCCCGCCACCAAACTGGCCAGGGCCATGGTGACTAACAGGAGCCCCCCCGGTAGGGCTGGTCCCAAACTTAGCCCGGCCAGGGTAGCCGCCAATGCTCCAACCACCAGCGCCCCCTCATTACCAATAATCACGAGGCCCAGGCGCGCCGGCAGGGCCGTACACAAGGCCGTTAACATCAGCGGCGAAGCCCGAATCAGGGTATTCTGCCAGGCGCTCCAGCTGCCGAAGGCCGCCTTAAAGATTGACCCGTACACCTGAACGGGGTTAGCCCCGGCTAGGGCACAAAATAGGCCAAAAATGAGAAACGCGATCAGTAGGGCCCCTAGCCGCAGCACGATGGCTTCTAGGGCTGGTCGCCAGGGCTGATATGCCAACATGAGAGACCTCCCGGTTAACTAACCGACCCATTTAACTAACCGACCCATTGACGCCTTCGATCAGATAATTCATTTTTTCTAGCTCCAGGTCATCTATTTTGAGCCCTTTGCCTGAGGGCAGCACTTCTTTGCCGTCATTGGTCTGTAGTGGTCCCTCATAAATGATTAATTCGCCCGCACTGAGGGCGGCCAGGGCAGCATCGGCATCGGCCTTAGCCTGATCGCTAACGGCGGGTCCGTAGGGCGAGAGCTTGCAGAATTTATCCGCGATCCCCCCCCGCAAAATATGGGGAATATCACCCGCCATGAGGGTTTTGCCCGCCATGAATTGCTCACCCAGGGAGGTGTAGATACTTGACCAATCCCACTCTGCCCCGGTGAGATAACCCTTAGGCGCCAGGGAACTCTGATTAGCGTGGTAGCCGGAGGAAAACACCCCACGCCGTTCAGCGGTTTCGATGACCACCTTAGGACTATCCACGTGGCAGGTAATCACATCGACCCCCTGGTCAACCATGCTGTTGGTGGCCTCGGCCTCCTTAACGGGCATGGCCCAGTCGCCGGTAAAAATTACCTGGGTGGTAGCCTTGGGGTTCACGGAGCGGGCTCCCAGGGTAAAGCTGTTGACATTGCGCAAGAGTTGAGGGATGGGTTTGGCTGCCACAAATCCCAATTTGCCCGACTTCGAGGTATGACCGGCGACAATCCCGGCTACGTACTGGGCTTCGTCAATAAAGCCGAAGTAGCTGCCGACGTTGTTAGGATGTACCCCCGCTTGGTACAGACCGCCAGCATGGAAAAACTGTACATCGGGGAATTCCCCAGCCAGTTCTAAAATGTAGGGATCAAAATAACCAAAGGAGGTGGGGAACAGCACCTTAGCCCCGTCAATTTCAATCATGCTGCGCATGGCCTCAGCCACCGCCGATGTTTCAGGCACACTAGCCTCTTCCACGATCTTAATACCCGGTACATTGGCCGCCATGGCCGCGGCCCCTTCCGCATGGGCTTGGTTATAGCCATAGTCGTCCTTAGGCCCAACGTAGAGAAAACCCACCACCAGCTGATCGGGTACCGCCCCGCCCTGATCGCCCGCTTCCGGACTGCTGGTCGACTGGGCACAGCCGCTGCCGAGCTTAGCCGTGAGCCCAAAGGCCGACGAGGCCAACAACCCGCGCACAACTTGGCGGCGCGAAAGGTGAAAGAAACGGTTACGATCGCTCATAGTTTAGGTACAACCTTTTCGAAGGAAACGTTTTCGAAGGGAACGACTGAGCCAAAACAGATAGGGAAAAGTGCCCCGATTAGACATCCTTCTAAGGATTGGTAAAAGAACCCGGCACATCTGTATAGCGGGTAACTTTTTTACACCTTTATCACCTCCTCACCCTAGGCCCCACTAGGGCTACAGCCAGCTCTGGATTGCGCCCGCCGATCCAGTCGTTCTTGGTTTTCTCCTCGTACAGCTTCCTACCTATACATCCTATGGATACACCTACCCTGCCTGGGTTCGCCCCAACCCTGCCACCCCACCTGCAAGACCCCCTTAGCCTGGGTGGGGTCAAGATCCACAGCCGGGTGTTCCAGGCCCCCCTATCCGGCGTCACCGATCGCGCCTTTCGCCAACTGGTGCGCCGCTACGCTCCCCAATCCATGCTCTATACCGAAATGGTCCATGCCGCCGGGGTCTGTCACGCCCGGGACCTGGACAAAATCATGGCGATTGGCCCCGAGGAACAGCCGATTAGTATTCAACTATTCGATAGCCGCCCGGACTTTATGGCCGCCGCGGCCCGCCTCGCGGTGGCCGAAGGGGCCCAAACCATCGATATCAACATGGGTTGTCCGGTGAATAAAATCACCAAAAAAGGCGGCGGTTCTTCCTTACTGCGCCAGCCCCCTCTGGCCGAAGCCATTGTCCGTCGGGTGGTGGCGGCGGTGTCCGTACCGGTCACGGTCAAAACCCGCATTGGGTGGGATGACGATCACCTCAACGCGGTGGAATTTGGCCGTCGAATGGAGGCGGCTGGGGCCCAAATGCTGACCCTCCACGGGCGCACCCGCTGCCAGGGCTACCAGGGGCCCGCCCGCTGGGACTGGATTGCTCGAGTGAAAGCGGCCCTCTCGATTCCAGTCATTGCCAACGGCGATATTGTGTCGGTGGAGTCGGCCTGCCGCTGTCTAGAACAAACCGGTGCCGACGGAGTCATGTGTTCTCGCGGCAGCTTAGGCTACCCCTTTCTGGTGGGGGAAATTGATGCCTACCTAAAAACCGGTCAACCCCTATCACCCCCTACTCCGCGGGAACGGCTAGCCTGCGCCCGCGATCACCTCCAACTGCTGTGGCAGTACAAGGGGCAGCGGGGCATTCATCAGGCTCGTAAGCACCTAGCCTGGTATCTCAAGGGGTTTGAGGGGGCCGCTCCCCTGCGCCAGCAACTCTGCCAGATCGAGTCCCTGGCCGCCGGGCTGCAACTGCTGGATCAGGCCATGGCCCTTTTAGAATGAGGAATCCACCCCCTGACCGGCCCCTGAGGCCCGGGCACCCGCCCCCAACCCAGTGGGGGGGAGGAAAATATGGCCATCTCCCCTTGACTTAAAAGGGTTGAGGTAGGATCAATTTAATGGTTTGAGCTTAGTGCTCTAGGATCGGGGATAACCGCACCTGCGGGCAGACACAGCCGAGTTTAGTATAGGAATGAATTGCTCTGGCTGCCGGAGCGCTTTCTCTATCCCTCCATTGTTTTATCCACCTTATAATTCCATGACCTCCTACGCCACTTCCACCGCCCGCGCCGATATGGGTGAGCTGCGTCGCCTCAGAAGTTTGTTGCCCCCCGAATTGCAGAGCTGGGTCACGGTGGAATCGGCCATAGATGTGAGCCCGCCGCTGATCACCTGCGAGGAGCTGGGTAAGGATCAGGTGGAAATCCAAATCGATTTGGTGAAGTGGGAACAATTGGCCCTCGACCAGCGTAATCTTCTGTTCTGGCATGAAGTGGGCCGCATTCAGAACGATACTATCCCTCGCGATGGCTGGGAAATGGCCGCCCTGGCCATCGGTCTGGGCGGCGCCGTGGGGGAACTGTGGGTACAGGATGGTCTGCTGTTGCTGCTGGCCCTGGGGCTTTGTGGGTTTTCCGGTTGGCGCCTCTACAAGCGCAATAACAACCAGAAAACCCTACAGGAAAGTATCGATGCCGATGAGCGGGCCATTGCCATTGCCACGCGCTTTGGCTATACCCTGCCCAATGCCTACAAAAGCCTGGGCAGTGCCCTCAAAACTCTGATTGAACAAACCCCCAAGAAACGCCACCGCGATCGCTACATTAAGCGGCTAGAAGCCCTTAAGAAAAGTGCCGCCAAAGCTAAAGAACGGGCCCGCTCCGAACGGGGCGATCTGCGATCAGCCTACTAATGCCCAGCCCGGTGGGCGGGTAGCCCCCTGAGACCCATGGGTTAGCCTTCCTCAATGGCTAAGGACACACGACTGCCCCCCACCTGACGCATTTCGCCCAAAAATTGCATCACCTGCTCGTAGGGCAAATCCTGGTTAGGTAGCAAAAACACGATATTGTCCGGGTTACGGCTGAGGTAGGCGGTGATTTGCTCCTTCAGGCTGTCTAGGTCGACGGGTTGACCATTTAGCCTCACCTCGTTTTCGCCGACCAATTCCACAATGAAGGGGTCCGTGGGCCGGGGTGGCGGAGTATTTTCGGCCTGTTCCGCCGGCAACTGCACATCAATCAACTTTTCGCTGCCCAGGGTCATGGTAATCATCACAAAAAAGGCCAAGATTCCCATCATCACGTTCAGCATGGGAATTAGGTCCACCTGGGGCAGTTTGGAGTTCTGAGCTTGTTTAAAGCGCATGGCTAAGGTAGAAGGTGAGCCTAGGACTAAAGCCGATCCCCAGTTGCGATGGCGGCCCCCGCGTAGTCACCGCGGCTGGTTCTGTCCCGCTCGAGTTGGGTCGGCTCGTACCAGTATTGCCGATAAATGAGTTCTAGCTGGTTACCCGCGTCGGAAAAGTAGTCCATCTGCTGGGCTTGGAGGGTCACCATGATCCGAAACACCAGCAGGGCCATGATCGCCACTACCATGCCCGCCGCCGTGGTAATCAAGGCTTCCCCAATGCCCGCTGCGGCTGCACTGGCCTGTTCTCCAGTACCGCCGCCGCCAATATTGAGGTTACTGAAGGTCGCAATCAACCCGGTGACCGTACCCAGCAGCCCTAACAGAGGGGCCACCGCCACGATAGTTTCGAGGATTTTGTCACCCTTCCGCATTTTGACAAATTCCCGATCGCCAGCAGTTTCCAGGGCCAGACGAAAGGTTTCCGGAGAGGGATCTTTGAGGCGCAGGGGGGCAAGCAAAAAACGACCAATGGGTAAATCCTGGGCCTGGGCGGCCAGGGCCGCAGCCTCACTTAAATCTCGTCGCGAGGCATCTAGGACTTCATTGACTACCTGCCCCTCCCGTTTCAGTAGCCTCGTCCAAAACAGGGCACGTTCTAGGGCTGTGGCCATGGTCAAGACGGAGCACCCGAGAATCGGGATCATGACGGGCCCGCCTTTGGCTAGAAAGTCTAGAACGGTGGTCATAGTTTAGGGGACAGCAAGGTTCAGCACAACAATGAATCAATTGTCCATTTAGCCTAGCGAAAGGCCGTACCTCTAGCATTAAGGCTAGGCAATCGGCAACTTAAGAAGACATTAATCCCGATGGGGAGTGCCCGGGTCTGCCAAACAAATTCTAGACCTTGTCCCCACCCATCGACCGGGCGATCGCTCAATCGTTGTCGCCAGGCAGGTAGGGCCGGTTGATGGGCCGCCCGGTGGGGCCGGAACTGGTGGAGGTTTTAACGGCTCCTGGAGAGGGGGCAGGCGCAGGGGAGGTCCTGCTCTGGGCTGATGTTCCTGCCGCTGTGGGCGATGCCCCTGTGGGGGCAGCCCCCTGAGCCGCCCCAGAGACTGGGGCGACCGCCACAGCGGTTGAAGTTCGCAGTTCTTGCCAGTCAAGGTTGCCGCTGGAATCAACCTTGACCAGTATGGAGTGGATCGCATCGGCCCCGTCGATAATGCCACCCACCACCTGACATTCGAAGCGATCGCCCGGCTGGTTAACTCGGTATATCGCACTGCCACAATCAATCACAGCCCGCTGGCCAGTAGCCTGGGAGAGCCCCTGTTGCAGGCTAGCCTCAACCTTGAGCAGGTTAAGCAACACCTTAGAATTGGGCACATCCCAGGTCACTGTACCCTGGCTATCTTGCTGGGTGACGTTGATGGTAAAGGGGCCTTCGGGGTCCAATACCCCGACGCAGCGAAAGTAAGCGCCCGCTTGCCGAGTTACATTGGTCGGGCAGCGCACTTCCTTCAGGGAAAGTCGCCGCCCCTGGCGTTCGATGTCAGCCTTGATAGTAGCTTCAAGGTCGGTGGGGTCGAGGCGATTGCCACAGGCGCTGAGGCTCAGAGCCGCCATCAGCGCCAAGCCCAGGAACGGGGGCAGAGTTAGCTTAGGCACGGGGTCATACTCCAGCGGTAGAGCATCTCACATCTACCATCTTGCTGCCAGTTTAACCAACCCTCGCCTCGGCCAAGGTCCAGGGCATCTGGGGGCAGGCGGTTGGCAAGGAAGAATTGGGTTGGTCCTAGGCCCGGTCCCCCCTAATAGTCCCCCATAATAGAGGGTAGCCCTTAACACTTGTTCACAATGGCAAAAGACCTGCGACAGTTTTTGACCCTACTGGAACAGCGAGGCCAGTTGCGCCGCATTACTGCCCCGGTTGATCCCCATCTGGAAGTAGCCGAAATTGCCAACCGGCTGCTCTTGGGGGGCGGGCCGGCACTGCTGTTTGAGCAGGTAAATGGGTCAGACATCCCCCTGGCGATTAACGTGCTGGGCACCGTGGAGCGGGTTTGCTGGGCCATGAATATGGAGCATCCCCAGGAACTGGAAACCCTGGGCGAAAAACTAGCGCTGCTCTACCAACCTCGCCCTCCCAAGACCCTAGGCCAGGCCGCAGATTTGGGCAAAGCTCTATTTGACGTCGTGAAGGCCAAGCCCATGCGTGACCTACTGCCCCCTTGCCAACAGGTAGTGCTTAAGGACGAGGCGGTGGATTTAACCCGGCTGCCGCTGTTGCAGGTCTACCCAGGCGATGCCGGTAAGGTGCTGACTCTAGGGCTGATGATGACCAAAGACCCGGAAAGCGGGATTCCCAACGTAGGGGTTTATCGGTTGCAATTGCAGTCGAAAAATACGATGACGGTGCAGTGGCTCTCAGTAAGGGGGTGCAGCCGTCACCTGCGCAAAGCCGCTGAACGGGGCCAAAAGCTAGAGGTGGCTGTGGCCATTGGGGTTGACCCCCTGGTGATCCTGGCCGCCGCCACGCCCCTACCTATTGATTTGTCGGAATGGCTCTTTGCCGGTCTCTATGCTGGCCAGGGTATTCACCTGGCCAAGTGCAAAACCCTAGACCTGGAGGTGCCGGCCCAGTCGGAGATCGTCCTGGAGGGCACCATCACCCCTGGCGAAACCGCCGTCGATGGCCCGGCAGGCGACCACATCGGCTACTACGGCGGGGTGAACGAACAGGCCCCCCTGCTGCGGTTCCACTGTATGACCCACCGCAAAACCCCGATTTACATGACCACCTTTAGCGGTCGCCCCCCTAAGGAAGATGCCATGATGGCGATCGCCCTCAATCGCATTTATACCCCCATTCTGCGGCAGCAGGTGCCGGAAATTCAGGACTTCTTCTTGCCCATGGAAGGGCTGAGTTACAAAGCCGCCGTGCTTTCCATTGAGAAGTCTTACCCGGGCCAAGCGAAGCGGGCGGCCCTGGCCTTCTGGTCTGCCCTGCCCCAGTTCAACTACACCAAATTTGTCATCGTGGTGGATAAATCCATCAATATTCGCGACCCCCGCCAGGTGATGTGGGCCGTCACCTCCAAGGTAGACCCGGTGCGGGATGTGTTCATCCTGCCCAATAACCCCTTTGATCGCCTTGACTTTGCCACCGAAAAACCTGGGCTGGGCAGCCGCATGGGCATTGACGCCACCACTAAGATCTACCCAGAAACCGATCGTGCCTGGAGCGATGAGCTCATCCCCGACCCCGCCACCGCAGCCCTGGTCGATCGCCGCTGGGCTGAGTATGGCCTAGCCGACCTCAATCTTTCCGAGGTGGACCCCAACCTATTTGGCTATGACCTACCCTGAGTTCGGGTTAAGAAAATTCCCGGCAAAAGCCAGCTAGCGGTCCCCTCCCGGGCAGGGTAGGGGTGGGTCACTCAACGCTAGTTGGAAGATTCACCGTACCCAGCCGCTTATATTCTGGAGCCGTTTTAACCCACCCCGCCCTCTGGGCACCCCGCCTAAGCAGGGGATGGGGTTATCGCGACCTGAGGGATTAGCGGGAAAATAAGATCCCGGTGGTGATCGGTCGTGAGGGGGTGAGGGGGTGGGGTGGTGGGACAGATTCAAGACAGGAGTCGGTACGTTTATTTGGAGCACGTCCCTTAGGTTGACCTAGGATGTCCCCGATCTGGGCTGGTTCCTCTGCCCGGCGGGGTGGCTAGGGGTGGCAGCCAGCGCCAGTCGCAAACCCTGCCCCTAGGCCCGATAGACCGGTAGGGTGAAGTAAAAGGCACTCCCTTCTCCCGGCACTGAATCCACCCAAATCTGGCCGTAGTGGGCGCGAATGATCCGCTGGCACAGGGCCAATCCCAGGCCGTAGCCTTCCTGGGTAGCATCCCGCTGTAGGCGAAAGCTTTCTTCGAAGATTTTGTCGCGATTCTCCGGGGGAATGCCTGGCCCCGTATCGACCACGCCTACCTGCACCTTTTGGGTTGTGCGGTGCAGCGCGTTTAGAGCCACCTGACCACCCTGGGGGGTGTACTTGATGGCGTTATCTAGCAGATTGACGATCACCCGCTTCACCTGGCTTCCGTCGGCATAGACGGTGGGTAAATCCTTGGGAATTTCGGTGGTCAGGCGCTGCTGTTTGGCTTCCAGGCGATCGCCAAAGCTATTCGCTACTTCCAAACACAGCGTCGGCAGATCCAACTCCTGAGGATGTAACTGCAGCTCAATGGAGGCCCCCCGAGCGGTTTTAAGAATGTCCGTAATCATTCGGTTAATGGCCTGCACCTGGGTTTTGGCATGTTTAAGCAGTTGCCCAGTCAGTTCTGGACTAAGGTTGAGTTTGCGGGGTTGGTCGGGGGCATACCCCAGTTCTAGGGTTTCAATGGCAATGGAGGCCGCCGTCAGGGGGTTCCTCAGATCGTGGGCCATCATGGCGATAATGCGGTCTTTGAAGCGGAGTTGGGCTTCTAATTCGTCCTTCAGCTGATTTAACCGGAAAATTTCATCGGATAGTTTGATCAATTCCGCTGAGTGGATCAGTGGCTCATCGAGGACGTAGGGATCGAGGTCAAAGCCATGGTCGTCTCCCTCGGGCCGGTTCTCAACCTGCTCCACATGTTCCTGCTGCCACTTCGGCCACCAGTGTTCTAGTTGATGCACAATGTCGCTACCGGCCAGCATTTGCTGGGGCAAGGGGGCCACTTTAATCAGGGCAGGGCTGGCCACCAACTTATAGTGTTCCGCCAGATAGGGCTGTTCACCAATATCGACAACGTCTAAGTGAAACCGAAAGTGGGTTTCCAGGGTTTTCAGGTACTGGCGAATTTGCTTCACCTGTTTGGCCAGGCTAGGGCGCTTATCAATGAATAGCAACAGCCTCAGTGGTACACGACCACCCTCTAAATTTTCAGAGGAAACCTCCATAGCGTCTCCCTGGCATCACAACGAACGAAAGATAACCGGCACCCGTTGCCAGTAACTATACACAGACTAGCCTGAACGGTTCCAGCCCAGCGGGGAGAACGGTTGGCAAATCAGCCCAAGCGCCCCAGGCTTGCCGAGTAGGAGCCATGGTTTTCAGGGGCTGCACAGCCCCGGAGTCCGAGCCGAATCAGCTCAGCCAATTCAGCAGGTGGCACTGCCCCGGCGCGGTAACCACGGCCATTCCTTAAAAATGAAATTGGGCCAGGAGGAGCTGAGTCCCCAGGACTCCAGAACCCTGAGCCAGGGGATACCGGAGCCGATGTAACTGCTCACAACGCTCTATTCAAAGAGTTGTTACGGTCAGCTCAAGACAACCTGCTTCTGACGGTGGGTTCAACTACAGTAAAAACAGTGGGCACCGCCATCAAGGCAGCAAAAGCCAGAGTCTATTCGGGGGTTAGTTGTTAGGAGGGGAAGGATGATTGCACCCGCTTGTTCACTTCAGTCATATCCATCTCGACTGGGATTCACGCCCAGGTTTAAGCGCCCTCTAGCTCGCCTAGGTCTGCTGGTCACCAGTCTTTTTGCCCTAGGTTATGCCTTTGAAGCCCAGGCTAGCCAAAACCAACCCACTGGGGCGGCCTCTAACCCAGTGACGGCCCTGGTGAGTCAGTCTAGGCCAACCTTTCCCGCCCCAGGCCAGTACCTGTTTGGTCAGGTCCCCCAACCGGATCAAATTGGGCAGGGCTATATGGTGTTAGACAATACTGGCGATCGCATCTACGGCGCCCTTTACCTACCTAACTCATCCTTTGACTGCTTCCAGGGGCAGATTCAGGGTAATCAGTTGGCCATGACCATCATCAATAGCTACAGCCAGGAAGCCTACCCCTACAGCATCGCTTTGGTCTCCGATACCGCAGTTGCTTCCGATCGCCTGAGCAATGGCCTGGCCCCCCTGAGTTTGAGCGGCTTTTATGCCCTGGAAACGGTTACTGACAATGACCTAAGAATGTTGGAAATGTGCCGAGCGGTGGTCAACTCCCAGCCCTAGGTAGGTGCCTACCGCGACCGATCCCAGATAGCCGGTCTAGCCTGCTCAAGGGCAATAGGGGCCAGCTAGGGTGGGCCAGCCAGCGAGAAACGGAGCGGCCTAGCCCGGGAAAAGTGGAAAAGGTCAGCCAGTCGTTACCCAGTTAACTGTTGTGAACCCGGCGCTATTCTATTGTGGAAAGCTAGATTAACTACATCCATGGCAGCGTGAACGCAGCAGAACAGGCTAACAGCATCGAGTTTGCCAGCAAAATAGCCACCATAGTGGGTCTATTCAAGGGAGAATTTCCCGATCTACGGGTTGATCTCAAACCCTGGGCCAACGATCGCGAAACTCGCAGTTGGGTTGATCCCGATTCCATCGATATTGGGTTTCACTTCCCTGGGGTAAGTCGTCTCTTGAGCTGTCGCAGCTTGCTGGTACAAATTCGGCTTCATCCCGACGCCGAAACCCACCACCCTCGGGTGATTGGCCTCGATATTGCCGGGTTTGACCATCGCGGCAAGCAATGGACCCTTTCCACCATCGACAACTGGGCCTTTATCGGTGAGTCAGTTCCCGAAGCCACCTATGGTGAGCGGCTGAAGCAGTGCTGCCGGCAAATTTTGACTCTCTTCAATGCAGATTTAGCCTAAAGGAGAGCGATCACCTCAGCCGGTAGGGAAGGGTCAACGCTCCGTTGGCTGCCGCCCATGGCAACCCAAGCCTGGGAAGACCATGAACCGCCCATGGCTGGGCTGACTCTCTGGCCACCCTGCCTTTGGGATAAGATAGAAAACCTGCTGGTCTTAGCGCCTTTACCCCACCGGTTGATTCATTTGGGTTTGATTATGAGCAAGGGCACGCTGTTCGATAAAGTTTGGGATTTACATACCGTTGGCACCCTCCCCTCTGGGCAAACCCAGCTTTTCATTGGCCTCCATCTCATCCATGAGGTCACCAGCCCCCAAGCTTTTGCCATGCTGCGAGAGCGCCAGCTCCCGGTTATGTCCCCCCAGCGCACGGTGGCCACCGTTGACCATATCGTGCCGACGGAGGATCAATCCCGGCCCTTTATCGACCCCTTGGCGGAGTCGATGATGCAGGCCTTGGAAAGCAACTGCAAGGATTTTGGCATTCGTTTCTACAACATTGGTTCGGGCCACCAGGGCATTGTGCATGTGATTGCCCCAGAGCAGGGCTTGACTCAACCGGGGATGACCATTGCCTGTGGAGATAGTCACACCTCAACCCATGGTGCCTTCGGGGCGATCGCCTTTGGCATTGGTACTAGCCAGGTGCGCGACGTGCTGGCCTCCCAAACCCTCGCCCTAGATAAGCTCAAAGTGCGTCGTATCGAGGTGAATGGAGACCTAGCTCCTGGGGTCTACGCCAAGGATGTGATTCTTCATATCATTCGCACCCTGGGGGTGAAGGGGGGCGTGGGCTACGCCTACGAATACGCTGGCACCACCGTCGAAGCCATGTCTATGGAAGCCCGCATGACCCTGTGCAATATGTCCATTGAGGGGGGAGCCCGCTGCGGCTATGTCAACCCCGATAGGACTACCTATGCCTACTTAAAAGGTCGAGAGTTTGTGCCCCAGGGTGAGGCCTGGGATAGGGCGGTGGCCTGGTGGCAAACCCTACGCAGCGATACCGATGCTCGCTACGACGACGTGGTCGTGTTTGACGCCGCCGAGATTGCACCTACGGTCACCTGGGGCATTACCCCGGGTCAGGGGATTGGGATTGATGAATTATTGCCAACGGTGGACAGCTTTGCCGAGGGGGATCGCCGTTTAGCCGAAGAGGCCTTCGCCTACATGGACCTGGCCCCGGGTCAACCCCTAAAGGGGACTGCCATTGACGTGTGCTTCATTGGCAGTTGCACCAATGGCCGCCTGAGTGATCTCCGAGAAGCCGCCCGGATTGTGCAAGGACGCACCGTCGCGGCAGGGGTGAAGGCCTTTGTAGTGCCTGGATCTGAGCGGGTCAAGCAACAGGCAGAGGCTGAAGGTCTCGATAAAATTTTTACCGCCGCTGGTCTGGAATGGCGAGCCGCGGGTTGCTCAATGTGCCTAGCAATGAACCCCGATAAGCTGCAGGGAAGGCAAATTAGCGCCTCTTCCTCTAACCGCAACTTCAAGGGGCGGCAAGGTTC